>JAUHYE010000106.1 GCA_030426395.1 Phycisphaerae bacterium | reverse complement strand
TGAACGCCGTCGTCGTCAAGCTCGGAGGCCGCGGTGTCGACGCCGCCGTCTCGCGCGAGCCCATCATCGATGCGCTCGCGCGTTTGGCCGCCCGCGAGCGTCTGGTGATCGTCCACGGCGGCGGCGGCGCCATCGACGCCCGTCTCGACCGCCTGGGCATCGAGATCCGCCGCGTCCAGGGCCTGCGCATCACCGACGACGCCACCATGGACGAGGTCGTCGCCGCCGTGGGTGGCAACGTCAACCACGCCCTCGTCGGCGCGCTCATCTCGCGCGACATCTCGTGCGCTGGCCTCACCCTCGCCGGCGCGGGCATCCGCGCCCGCCCGCACCGCCCCGTCGACGGCGTTGACTTGGGCCGGGTGGGCATCGTCGACCCCGACGAGGACGCCCACGACGTCGACGGCCTGCTCGCGCTCCTGGGCGCGGGTGTGCTGCCGGTCATCTCGTGCGTGGGCGCCGATGAAGACGGCCGCCCGCTCAACGTCAACGCCGACGACGCCGCCGCAGGCGTGGCCGGCGCGCTCGGCGCGAGCCAGCTCGTCCTGCTCACCGACACCCCGGGCGTGCTCGACGCCGACGGCGGACTCATCGAAGAGCTCGACCGCCGCGAGATCGAGCGCCTCATCGACGCGGGCATCATCGCCGGCGGCATGATCGTCAAGGTCCGCGCCGCCGTCGACATGGCCGCCCGCCTGCACGCCCCCGTGCGCATCGCTTCCTGGACCGACGCCGACGCGCCGTGGTGGCGCGAGCCCAACGCGCCCGGCGGAACCATCATCCGCGACGGCAAGCCCGCCTCGCTGGGAGCGCGCAATGCCTGACATCATGACCGAACCAACAACCACGACTTCCAGCGGCATGCCCACCAGCCTGCTCTCCTCGGCCCAGCTCGACACGACGACCATCGAAGCCGTCCTCGATCTGGCCGCCAAGATGCGCAGCGACTGGCCCGCACCCAAGCGCACACTCGAGAATCGCGCGATCGCCCTGGTCTTCGAGAAGCCCTCCCTGCGCACCCGCACCAGCTTCGACATCGGCCTCAGCCGCCTGGGCGCCACCGTCTCGTACCTCGACCAGTCCGCCTCGCCCCTGGGGGATCGCGAGTCGATCAAGGACTTCACGATGACGCTCGAGCGCTACGCCGACGCCATTGTCGCCCGCGTGCGCCGCCACTCCGCCCTCGTTGAGATGGAACGCCACGCCAGCGTGCCCATCGTCAACGCCCTGAGCGACCTCGAGCACCCATGCCAGGCGCTGGGCGACGCACTGACCATCCGCACCGTCTACGGCCGCCTCAAGGGCGTGAAGGTCGCCTACATCGGCGACGGCAACAACGTGTGCAACTCCCTCATGCTCACCATGGCCGCCATGGGCGCCACCGTCACCATCGTGGCCCCCAGCGCGTACGAGCCCGAGCCCAGCATCCTTTCTCTCGCACGAGAACGAGCCGAAGAAGCGGGCGGCGCTGTCCACCTCAGGACCGACCCCGACGCCATCGCCGCCCACGACGTGGTCTACACCGACACGTGGGTCTCGATGGGCAGCGAGAGCGAACGCGACGAGCGCGTCGAGGCATTCCAGCGATACCGCGTGACCAAGGACTCTATGAACCGCGCCTCGGTCGGCGGCAAGTGCCCCTCCTTCATGCACTGCCTGCCCGCCTTTCGAGGCGTCGAGGTCGACGACGAAGTCATGGACGGCCCGGGCTCGCTCGTGTACGAACAAGCCGAAAACCGCATGCACGCCCAGAACGCGCTGCTCACCATGCTGCTGAGCACCAACACCCACAAGAACGGAGCCAACCCATGACGCAGCGCAAGGTCGTCCTTGCCTATTCCGGCGGCCTTGACACCTCGGCCATCGTGCCGTGGCTGGTCGAGAACTACGGCTTCGAGGTCCACTGCATCGTCGCCGACGTTGGCCAGGGGCAGGAAGAACTCGAGGGCGTCATCGAGAAGGCCCGCAAGACCGGCGCCGAGAGCTGCAAGGTCGCCGACCTCAAGCGCGAGTTCGTCGAGGAATACGTCTTCCCCACGCTCATCGCCGGCTGCCAGTACGAGAGCACCTACCTGCTCGGCACCGCCATGGCCCGCCCGGTCATCGCCAAGGCCCAGGTCGAGTACGCCCTGGAGGTCGGCGCCGACGCGGTCTGCCACGGCTGCACCGGCAAGGGCAACGACCAGATCCGCTTCGAGGCCGGCTTCGCCGCCCTCGCGCCGCACCTGGAGATCATCGCCCCCTGGCGCATCTGGGACATGCACTCGCGCGAGGACCTGCTGGACTACCTGGCCGCTCGCGACATCAAGAGCACCGCCAGCGCCACCAAGATCTTCAGCCGCGACCGAAACCTCTGGCACATCTCCCACGAGGGCGGGCCCATCGAAGACCCTTGGAACGCGCCTCCCGCCGACGTCTGGATGCTCAGCCGCAACATCGAGGACACGCCCGACCAGCCCGAAGTCGTCCGCCTGACCTTCGAGGACGGCCGCCCCATCGCGCTCGACGGCAAGCTCACCAACGGCGTCACGCTCATCGAACGCCTGAATGAGATCGCCGGTCGCCACGGCGTGGGCCGCGTCGACATCATCGAGAACCGAGTTGTGGGCATCAAGAGCCGCGGCTTGTACGAAACCCCCGCCGGCACCGTGCTCGTCAACGCCCTGCGATCCCTCGAAGAACTCGCCTTCGATCGTGATGTGCGCCGTTACCGCGAGCACATGGCCACCACCTTCGGCGAGCTCGTCTACGCCGGCAAGTGGTTCACGCCCCTGCGCCAGGCCCTGAGCGCCGCGGCGGAATCGATGGCCTCACGCCTCACGGGCGAGGTCGCCGTCCGGTTGTTCAAGGGCCACGCCACCGTCGAGCAACGCAAGTGCGAGGCCGCCATCTACGACCCGGGCCTGGCGTCCTTCAGCGACACTCCCCTCTACGACCAGAAGCACGCCGGTGGGTTCATCCGCCTGTGGACGCTCACCCAGCGCGTCGAGGCCCTCCGCCTCCAACGCGACACGCACCAGCCCGAAGCGCCGGCCCGGATCATCCCATGACCGAGACCAAGCCCGCGGCCATGTGGGGCGGCCGCTTTGACGAGCCGCCCGCCGATCTCTTCAAGCGCTTCAACGACTCGCTACCCATCGACTGGCAGATGGTCCAGCACGACATCGCCGCTTCGATCGCCTGGGCACAGGAGATCCAGGCCGTCGGCGTGCTCACCGAGGACGAGTGCCAGCGCATCACCGCCGGCTTGCGCGAGGTGGCCGAACATGCCGCGTCCCTCCCCTGTGCTCCCATCGAGAGCGGCCTCGAGGACGTACACACCTGGGTCGAGCACGAGCTCGTGCAGCGACTCGGCGATCTGGGCAAGAAGCTGCACACCGGCCGCAGCCGCAACGACCTGGTTTCCACCGACTTCCGCCTGTGGACGCGCGAGTGCATCCAGCTCAGCCTCGCCGAGTTGGCCGACCTCCGCCGATCCCTCATCGACATCGCCGCCAAGCATTCGGCCGATCCGATGCCCGCCTATACCCACCTCCAGCCCGCCCAGCCGGTCACCATCGGCCACTGGGCGCTGGCGTACGAGGCCATGCTCGCCCGCGACAGCGCCCGCTTGGCCGACGCGCTCGACCGCGTCAACGAGTGCCCCCTGGGCTGCGGCGCCTTGGCCGGCACCGCCTACGACATCGACCGCCACCGCTTGGCACGCAACCTCGGCTTTGCCCGCCCCAGCAGCAACAGCCTCGACGCCGCCAGCGACCGCGACTTCGCGTTGGAAACCCTTGCCGTCTTCGCCGCTTGCGCTATCCACCTCTCGCGCCTGGCCGAGGACATGATCATCTACAACAGCGCAGAATTTGCGCTCGTGAAGCTCAGCGACAAGGTCACCACCGGCTCCTCGCTCATGCCCCAGAAGAAGAACCCCGACGCGCTCGAGCTCATCCGAGGTAAGTGTGGTCGCATCTCCAGTGCGCACAACCAGTTGCTTATCCTCTTAAAGGCGCAACCCCTGGCGTACAACAAGGACAACCAGGAAGATAAGGCCGCCCTCTTCGACGCCGCGAACGAACTCAGTATGTGCCTGCGTGTCGCGACGCTCGTTATCGATACCACCACCTTCGACCTCGACCGCTGCCGCCAGCGTGCCGCTGCGGGTTATGCCAATGCCACCGAGCTTGCCGACTACCTTGTCGCCAAAGGTGTGCCGTTCCGCGAAGCACACGAGGTCGCCGGCAAGGCCGTGCGCGCCGGGCTTGCAGAGGCCAAACCACTCGAAGACTTGGCCATCGATAGCCTGCGCGCCATCCACCCCAGCATCGACGAAGATGTCTACGAAGTGCTTACCATCGAAGCGACACTCAACAAAAGGTCAGCGTTCGGTGGAACATCACCCGACCGCGTTCATGAAGCGGTCGCGATCGCGCAAAAACGACTCGAAGCGGAAGTACGGGAAGTCGAGAGTCACAAGGGATTGACACGTCAGTAACGGCCCGAAGATTTTGGAGTTCGCCGTCGGTCTTCACCCAAATTGCTGTCGCCGGCAGCAAAAAATGCCCAATTTCCCACGGAAATCCGAAAATTGGTGTTGAGTCAGGGATGAGTTTTCGTTAACCTGACCGCTCTCCCTCCGATGCCGGCGCGAAAGCCGACACCGGCACACACCCCTCGGCTCCCGTCCAAGGGATCGGACGCCCAAGGACCACGCCGAACGAGGATCTCTCCCAAGATGGTCTCCCTCAAAACCCCGTTTGGGGCACGGTTGGCCTGCCTCGCCACCGTGCTCACCCTGGCCGGCCTGCCCGCCTCAGCCAGGGATATCTCATTCTCACCCGACCGCACCATCCTGCAACTGCGCTACGCCGCGTTCGACCCCCTTCAGACCACACCTGCAATACCCATCGAGCTCCGCGCCGAACAGAACCCGGGCGTGTACATCGTCCAGCTCACCGGCCGCGCCACCGACGACGCGCGGGACGCCATTGCCGGCACCGGCGCGCGCGTAGGCCGCTTCCTGCCTCACAACGCCTACATCGTGCGCATGGACGGCCCGACCGCCGACACCGTGCGCACGATGCCGGCGGTGCGCTGGGTCGGACCGTTCCACCCGGCGTACAAGCTCGACGAGCCGCTTCTCCAGGCCATCGTGCTAGGCGCGGGTGTGGACGCACCCACGCGGTACTCCATCCAGATGCTCGAGCGCGGCCCGGCCAATCAGAACGCCGTCGCGCAAGAGGTCGCGAGGCTCGGCGGAATCGTCCACGGCACGGAGCCCCAAGGCTACCGTATCGAGGCCACGCTGAACCTCGACCAACTCGCGGCCATCGCGCATCGGCCCGAAGTTCTGTTCATCGACGGGAAGGGCGCGCCCGAGGACGACATGGACCTCGTCCGCCTGTTCAGCGGCGGCGATCGGTTGCACGGCCTTGGCTTCTCGGGCCAGGGCGTGCGCGGCGAGGTGCTCGACGGCGGCTTGCGAACCACGCACCAGGACTTCCAGGCACGACCGCCCATCATCCATGGCGCGAACGGACCGGTGACCTCGCACGGCACGTCGGTCTACGGCATTGTCTTCGGCGATGGCGCGGCCGACAGCATGTATACCGGCATGCTGCCCGATGCCCAGGGCATCTTCGCGAGTTATCCCGAGTTGGGCTTCCTGGGCGAGAGCCCCGACCGCTACGAACACACGGCCGATCTTGTTGATGAGGCCGGCCCGTACCGTGCCGTCTTCCAGACCAACAGCTGGGGCGATCCGCGCGATACCAAGTACACCACGATTTCCGCGCAGCTCGACGATATCGCCTTCCTCAACGACATCCTCATCACCCAGAGCCAGTCGAACTCGGGCGACAGCGAGTCTCGCCCGCAGGCCTGGGCCAAGAACATCGTGTCGGTCGGCGGCATCAACCACGAGAGCACCGTGACCCGCGGCGACGACTTCCACTGGGCGGCCAGCACCGGGCCGGCCGCCGACGGCCGCATCAAGCCCGACCTCTCCCACTTTTACGACAGCATCGAGACCACCAGCAGCGCCGGGCCGACCGAATACACCATCTTCAACGGCACCAGCGCCTCGACACCGATCGTCGCCGGCCACTTCGGCGTGCTCTACCAGCTCTGGGGCGAGGGCGTGTTTGGCAACGCGATCGACCCGACCGGCGACGTCTTCGACAACCGCCCGCACGCCATCACGGCAAAGGCGCTCGTGATCAACACCGCACGCCCCTGGACACTGAGCGATCGCATCACGCGCACCCACCAGGGCTGGGGGCCGCCCGACGTCTCGAGCCTCTACGACGCGCGGGAGAAGTTGTATATCGTCGATCAGACCCACGCCCTCGTGCGCATCGGTGACCGGGCGAAGTATATGGTCAACATCCCATCGCACGCACGAACGCTCCGCGTCACGATGGCCTACCTCGACCCCGCGGGCAACCCATCAGCCCGCATCCACCGCATCAACGACCTCGACCTGAGGCTGACCTCACCCTCGGGCCAGGTGTACCACGGTAACGTCGGGCTGCACGAGGGCCTGTACTCCCAGCCCGGCGGCGAACCCAACACGGTCGACACGGTGGAGAACGTCTTCATCCAGTCCGCCATGCCCGGCAACTGGCTGGTCGAGGTCATTGCCACCGAACTGAACGAAGACGCGAACCTCGATACGCCGGGCATCGATGCCACGTTCGCGCTCGTCATCCAGGGCGGCGGCGCGAAGGCCGTCTGCGACGCCGACTTCGACGGGGATGGCAAGCTCACCATCTTCGACTTCATCGCCTACCAGGTCGCGTTCACCGCCGGCGACCCGCGGGCCGACGTCGACGGCGACGGCCAGCTCACCCTGTTCGACTTCCTGCTGTTCCAGTCCGAGTTCACCACCGGCTGCGACGGCTAATCAGAGAGGCCAGTCCGTCTCCAAACAAAAAGACCGTCCCGCGCCGGCTAACCGCCGACGCGGGACGTTTCGCGTCCAGCCCCTCCTTGGGAGCAAACGCGGGGTCATTTCGCTCTGGCGACTTCCTGCGGGTCTGCGTCGCCCTTGCCCAGCGCGATGGCGTCCATCACCATGCCGCGGTCATAGGCATTGCGTGTCCAGGGGGTGTCGCCCTTGATTCCCGGGCCATACACCGCAAGCACCGGCGGGGCGTTCTGCTCGAGTTCTTCCATCAGGTCCCAAGCCGGATCACGCTTGCTCGTCAGATCAGCCTTCATCATGACCACGTCCTCGTCGCGCAAACGCGAGTAGACGGGTTCGGCCTCGAGCACGCCCTTCTCCAGCCCGCGGCAGGTCAGGCACCAGTCGGCCGTGAACTTGACGACGACCACGAAGCCCTCTTCGCGAGAGCGGGCGAGCAATTCGGGCGAATAGTCGACCCAGGTGCTCGTGATGATCGCGCCATCACCCGCGCCTGCGGCCTCGGCGAGTTGTGCTTCACGTTCCAGGTAATCCACCTTGGCGTGCGAAGTGCCGTCGACTGCGAACAGAATCGCGGCTACGCCGAGCAGCAGCCCGAGCACCGTGAACACGCCTCGCTTCACCGGGCTCCTAGTGATCTGCAACGTTCGCACCACCAGCCACAGGCTTGCCCCAGCAATGAAGATCGCCGCAGCCCACCAGTGGAGTTGGCGACCGATCCACGGCATGTCGAGGATCAATGCTTGCAGACCCGTTGCGATGAAGTACGCCGCGGCACCCAGGAGCAGTAAGCCCATGACCTGTTTCACCAGTTCACTTGCCGGCCCGGTGCGCGGCAATACGTCGACCCACTTGGGGTTCATCGAGAGAATGAGGTACGGCAACGCCATACCCACGCCCAGAGCCAGGAAGATCAGCATGGTTACGACCGGCGGGATGAGCGCCGAGCCTGCCAGCAGCGCGCCCGCGACCAGACCAAAGCATGGCAAGCCGAGCACGCCTGTCATCACGCCGAACACGAACGAACCCCAGGGCGAGTCGGCTTTTGGATTAACCTTGTAGACCGATTGCGGTAGTTGGAGCGTGAACAGGCCCATCAGCCCGATCGACATGATGGCGATGACCACGCCCACCCCGAACGTAAACCACCAGATGCCAAAGACCGAACCCACGGCCTGACTGAAGAACGCCGCGGGAATGCCGAGCGCCGCCCAGAAGGCGACCACACCGATGGCCATCCATATTCCGAGCATCAGCGTCTTACCGGGCGAGCCGGCGTGCTGCGACAGCGTCATCACCTTGATGGGAATGACCGGCAGCACACAAGGCGTGAGGTTCAGCACGAAGCCACCGACCACGCCCATCAGCACGATGGCAACCATGCCGCCTGCCGACTCTGGGCTGGGCACCGCGATGATGCCCAGGAACTTGTTCCGCGTATCGGGCTCGCTTGGCGACAACTGTGCAGCGTCGTCAATCTCGTCCGGTTCGGTTCCAACCTCGCTCTCGGCCTTAGTATTGGGAGCTTCCCCCCCCGCCGTATCCGTCGTCACCGCCAACGCGATAGCGTTGTCGATCGTCGCTGTCTCGATATCCGACGCGATAGCCGGTGCCTCGCCCGAACCGAACGCGGGCAAGCTAGCCACGACGTCAACATCCTCGGGCGGGAAGCAGACCGCGTCATCACACGCCTGGTAGCTCACCACGAGTTCCAGCGTCCGAGCCTCGGTAGCCGCTGCGCGATCGATCAGCACCGGCACAAATGCCACAGCCTTCCCAGCGTACACGGGAACCTCGATCGGGTCGCCCATGCCGGAAGGATCGGGCACCGGATACAGCTTGGGGGCCGGCCATTGGATGGTCCCTGACGACAACACCGCATCACCCGTCTTGACAGCGATCTCCGTGCGGATCGCAAGCGACGCGATGTCTGCAGGCAACACGTCCTGATCGGCGCTCGGCCAGCTGTGCAAACCGCTGGGGTGGTCCATCGTGACGGCCACCAGCGCCACCAGCGGCCCCTCATCGGCCTGCCGCGGGGACCACCACGCCTCGGCCGACATCGCGACCGAGTCCCCACCGCCAAAGCCGGGCTGGGCTAACGAGTGTGGCGCGAGCAGGCCGAGTACGAGCGCGACCACACCGAAGACCGTCAGATTCCGCATGCGAGCCCTCCGCGGCCTTCGTCCGCCGCCGTGCTGGGGTGGGGAGTGCCCAGTGTAATCGCAAACTCCCCCCGCCTGTTCCCGATTCTTGGCCCGAGCCTTGCGGTAGGTTCCTCAAGCCCCGCCCCCCGGGGGTCCGATGCAACCGCTGCGCGGGCGTCGCCCCGCCAGAAGCCCCCTCCCGAGGCCCTTCGATGGACGTTCTGGACCAAAACGAGGTCGATGCCCTCCTCGCGGCGGTGAACTCCAGCCAGGTCGAGGAAGAGGAGCCCCAGGCCCAGATCTTCAGCCGCAACCATCGCGATTTCGACGAGGTCGAGGTCCGCGGTTATGACTTCAAGCGGCCCGAGCGCGTCAGCAAGGACCAGATGCGGTCGCTCCAGACGCTGCACGAGCAGTTCGCCAGGAACTTTGGCGCTTCGTTATCGGGCTTTCTCAGGACCATCGTCGAGGTCAAGGTCTCCACCTGCGAGCAGATGACCTATGGCGAGTTCATCAGCGCCCTGCCCAACCCAACCAGCTTCAACCTGATCGAGAGCGAGGCCCTGGCCGGCCAGATCTGCATGGAGCTCAGCCCGCTCATCATCTACCCGATCATCGACCGACTCCTGGGCGGCACAAGCCAGGACCTGTTCATCCCCCAGCGGCCCATGACGCTTATTGAGAGCCGCCTGATCAGTAACGTGACCAACCGCGGCCTCGAGGCCATGAGCGAGGCCTGGGCGGGCGTGAAGCCCATGAGCTTCGAGATCAAGGCCACCGAGAGCAACCCGCAGCTCGTCCAGATCGTGCCGCCCAACGAGGTGGTCGTGGTCGTGGGCTTCGAGCTCAAGATGTCGAACCGCGCGGGCACGATGAACCTGTGCATCCCCTACAACGCCATTGAGCCCGTGATGGAGGCCGTCAGCGCCCAGACTTGGTTCTCCCATGGCCGCAGCAAGCGCGAGCCTGGGCTCGAGAGCCGCCTGAGCGGATCGCTGGCGGGTGCGAGCGTGTCGGTTTCGGGCATCCTGGCCCGCACCACCATCAGCCTGCGCGATCTGGCGACCATGGCCGTGGGCGACCTCATCATGACCGAGACCCCGGCGACCAAGCCCATGATCTTGGCCGTCGAGGGCGAGCGGAAGTTCCTGGCCCACATCGGCCAGCACCGCAACAAACGGGCCCTTCGCATCGACCGCCCGGTGACGCGGACCGATCGCGACTGAGCCCGCCCGCCCGGCCCATCTCCCCCAATCTGGTTGACTCTGATAGGCCCCGATCGCTACGATACCCTTGCTATGAGCCACGCTGGGACTCATTTTGGCACGATGCGAGCGCCTGTTGTGGGCGTGAGCGGTGGTGCCGGAGTGGTCCGGGCATGGAAGGGTTGCTGCCGATGATGTGAGGTTTCGGCACATCCTGATCGCCCGCGGCGGGCGGCTTGACGCGAGAGCGAAAAGCCTACAGGCCCCCTGGCGAGCGGTTTATGGCCGGGTCATGAGCGCGTTGAGCGACTTATGGCCCGGGTTGTTGTTGGCGGAGAACCCGCCACGGATCGGATTCGTTGCAGCGGTCTCGACAAGCTGGTAACCAGGAAACGTGACGCCCCTCGAGGCGTCGGAGGAAGCGGACTTTGAACGGCCCCGAAATGCTCAGGATCCTCGACTCGATCGCACGCGACCGCAAGGTCGAGCGTTCGGTGCTGATTGCCGATCTCGAGCAAGCGATGGTGAGCGCGGCGCGCAAGCACTTCGGCTCGCTCGACCTCGAAGAGTTCGCCTGCTCGGTCGACCAACTCAGCGGCGAGATCGCGTTGACCCGCCACGGCGAGCCCGTGGAGCTCAACCCCCAGGATCTGGGCCGCATCGCCGCCCAGACCTTCAAGCAGGTCATGATCCAGAAGTTCCGCGAGGACGAGCAGACCAGCCTGTACGACCGCTACCACACCCGCGTGGGCCAGATCGTCACCGGCACCGCCCAGCGCTATGAGCGTGGCGGGCGCCTGGTCGTCACCCTCGACGCCGGCGAGAGCGAGATGCCCCGGCAGGAGCAGATCCCCGGCGAACAGTTCAGCCCGGGCGACCGCGTTCGCGCGATGATCCTGGACGTGAAGCGCGACGGCTCGGCCACGCGCGTCATCGTCAGCCGCGCGCACCAGGACTTCATCCGCCGCCTGTTCGAGGTCGAGGTGCCCGAGGTCGCCGAGCGCATCATCGAGGTGAAGGCCATGGCCCGCGAACCTGGCCAGCGCACCAAGATCGCGGTCAGCAGCATCGACAGCCGCGTGGACGCCGTGGGCGCCTGCGTTGGTGTGCGCGGCAGCCGCATCAAGAACATCGTCGACGAGCTCAACGGTGAGAAGATCGACATCGTGCGCTGGAACGAGAGCAGCCAGATCCTGATCCAGAACGCTCTGAAGCCCGCCGAAGTAGCGGAGATCAGCCTGTGCTTCGAGCTCGGTCGCGCCACCGTGGTGGTGCGCGACGACCAGCTCAGTC
>JAUHYE010000105.1 GCA_030426395.1 Phycisphaerae bacterium | reverse complement strand
TGCCTCCGCATCGGGCGATTCGAGATGCCGCACGATGCGCTCGGCCGCCTCGCGGCGTTCGTCGCCCACCGGCGCCATGGTGGCACGCGGAGCGCGCGCACGCTCGGCGAGGGCGCGGAGCGTCGCGTCGTCGAGCGCGTGCAGGAAGTCTTCCAGGCCGGGCTGTTCTTGATTGTGTGATGCGCAGCCGCAGCCCTTCTTAGGTTGGCGGTGGCCCGGAGCGATGGCGCGGAGCGCAGCCCGGCCGGTATCGATTCTGGACATGGTGTACCCCCATCTGTTTGCACGATTGCAAAACCCAGGCTATGCCACGCCTGCGCCCGTGATCATCACGGCCAGCAACATAAGAGACGGATTCGTCCCGGAGTTCCGGCCCCAAGCCACACAAACCGCTGCGAATGCAATGTTTATCTTCCACTCCGTGGCCCACTCCGTGGAGGGTAAAAAGAAGAACGACACGGAGGCCTGACGCCGGGCGTTCGAGATGGGCCCTCCGGGCGGGCCAGCGCGGCGAGCCGCGCGGGCGCTCTGCGTTCCGAGCCGGTCGCGTGAGCGGCCGGGCCTCTGGTGTCGCGTCGGCGGGTGTGGCCCCGTGGCCGCCGGGAACACCGGTGCGGCCGGCTCCCGCACTGGTGCGGCCGGCTCGCGCACTGGTGCGGATGGCTCGCGCACTGGTGCGGACGGCTCGCGCACTGGTGCGGATGGCTCGCGCACTGGTGCGGATGGCTCCCGCACTGGTGTTGGCGGCTCCCGCACTGGTGCGGATGGCTCGCGCACTGGTGCGGACGCCGTCCGCAGGGCTGCGGATGGCGATCGCAGGGCTGTGATTCTCAATTGCACCGCTGCGATTCTCAATTGCACCGCTGCGATTCTCAACAACACCGCTGCGATTGGCGATCGCACCGCTGCGATTCTCAACAACACCGCTGCATTTCTCAATAACACCCCTGCGATTCTCAATTGCACCGCTGCATTTCTCAATCGCACCGACAACGATCTGGACGATGTTCGGTCGCACCCCCGCTGGCGTTGCGCGAGGGCGGCTAACTCGAAAAGTGACCGAACGGGGTTGGTCGGGGGTGGGCGGGGGTATGCGGACGAGGCGACCGGAGCGGGTTCTCGGGCCGTGGCCCACTCCGTGGGGGGTCGCTCCGTGGAAGGGTCACTCCGTGGGAGGGCCACTCCGTTGGAGGGGCGACCGCGTGCGAGCGGCCCGGCTCCCTCGCCCGCTTGCGGGAGAGGGTTGAGGTGAGGGGGGCTCCGCTTCGCGGGGCACTCCGTGCGGGCCACTCCGTGGGGGGCTGCTCCCTCCCCAGCCCCCGGCGGGGGAGGTGGCCGAGCAAGCGCAGCGCCGCGAGGTCGGAGGGGGGCGACTTGCTCGACGAGCCCACGAGGTGAGACGGGCCCACTCCGTGAGGGGGCTTTCGCCCCAACGGGGCGACGGCCTGTAGCCACGGGTGCAGCGATCCGCCGCGCAACCCGTGGAAGAGGGTTCCGCTTTGCGGGAGAGCCCCGGAGGGGCGGGGGAGGGATTCGCCGCTGGCGAGTCTGACGAGCCCACGTGGTGACACGTGGGGGTATGAACAGGAACATCGCGAAATGCCGCGCGGGAGGTTCAGGTGGTCATACTGCCCTCAATCGGTCGCCGAGATGATGCTTGAGGTTCCACTTCTTGGTTGTGTCGAGCGCCGCTTCCAGGCAGATGAAGGTCCTGTCTTTGTCCCCGTCGAACTCGTCGACCGTTTCCGGGGCAATCGAGGCGTCCAGGCAGATCAGGGCCGTACGGTGGGCGTCCTGAACGAACTCCACCTTGTTCTTCTTGAACTCGGAGGCGGGGGTGATCGTGCGATCGAACATGAATCCGTTCTTCAGCAGCACCTCATCAAGAATGCGCTCGCGGTCGTACGCGCGGGCGAAGGTGTTCTCCTTCTCCTTGATGTAGGCCCGCAGCAGTTCGACGTTCTCGGCCTCGGTCTTCTCCGGGTCGGGGGCGAAGTCCACGCGGGGGAAGTGGCTCTTCTCTAGCGTGTAAACCCTGAACCCCAGAGACCCGGCGTACTGCCGCTTCGGATCGGTCGGGAGCAGGCCTTCAGCCTCCTTGCGGTAGCGATCTATCACCCGCTTGTTCCTCTCGATGGTGATGTCGCTGATCTTCTTGTACCCCGCCTTGTACGCGGCCGAGTCCTCCTTAGTGAACTCCGGCAACTGCACGAGGATGAACCGCCGATTCCCACCGTCTGCGTTCAGGTCCATCACTGCCTGCGCCGTCGTGCCGCTGCCTCCGAAGAAGTCGAGGATGAGCGCGTCAGGTTCTTCATAAGTCGCTGCGGCGATAAGCAGACTGATGAGTCCGGGCGGCTTCGCGTAATCAAAGACGCTGTCGCCGAAGAGTGATACAATTTCAGCCGAGGCATCTTCGTACGTCTCAACTTGGTAATGCGAGATACTAAGAAGATTCTTCATCTTCTTGGGCTCACCTCCGGCCTTGATATGATTGGGTCGGAACGGAACTTTGCTGATCGTGATTGCATCGCCCGATGCTAAGACCTCATCGAGTTTGTCCTGCGAATAGCGAAACTCACCCTTGAGTCGAAACGAGGCGACGTTCCTTCCCTCGCTGACGGTCACGTCATCGAGCAACTTAGTGACGATGTTTCCCTCAGACATGTCCTGTGCTTTAACGGTCCCGTCCTCAATCATGAACTGCACCCTGCCGGCAGGAAAAGTGAGCGTCCTCTCACTGTTACCCGCATTGTTTAGGGGCGTTCTCTTGCCGGCAGTTGTGACTGCGACTGACAGCGGATAAAGTGCCTTCTCACTGCGACCATAGCATATGACGTATTCGGCAACGCCCCCAACACTCTTGTCCAGAAATGAAGGTTTTTTCTTCTTTTCCCAGATGAACTGAGTGATGAAATGCTCTTCGCCAAAGACGGTATCCATCAGGCGACGCAGATTCGCGACCTCTTGGTCGCCAATGCTGATGAAAATTACTCCGTCTTCGCGAAGTAAATACCTCGCCGCCAGTAACCGCGCGTGCATCATGCTCAGCCAGTTGGAGTGAAACCTTCCCTCGCTGTCACTGTTGGTGTCCACCTTGACACCTCGCTCAGTAACGCCGGATTGCTCCCAGTACGGCTTACGTCCCTCTGTATAATCGTCGCTGTAGACGAAATCCTTGCCGGTGTTGTACGGCGGGTCGATGTAGATCAGCTTCACCCGCTCGCGATAGGCGGCGGTGAGTTGCTTGAGCACTTCCAGGTTCTCGCCCTCGATGATGACGTTTCCGCCGGCCTTGTCGGGGTTTACGGATCGCTTCGCGTCGTACACCAGCGCGGCCCGGCTGGGGGCGAAGGCCTCACGCTTGGAACGGGTCTTGCCGGTCCACGAGAACTCGTACCGCTCGGCGGCGGGGTGGTAGGATGGGTCGGCGAGGGCTCGCAGTTCCTTCTCAAGCAACCCGCCCTCGCCGTCGAAAAGGTCGGGGAACAGCTCGCGCAGCGTGGCCAACCGCTCGCCGAGCAGGTCTGGCGTCTGCGGCATAAGGTCGGCGATCGTCTCGGGGGCGGGGTTGTCGCTGGTCTCGGCCATCTATTGCGGCACCTTCGGCTTGAAGTCGGCGTGATAGTCCCTCACCGGGGCGGCGTAGGGGACGTAGTCGAGCATAGCCACGATTCCTAGAGCTTCGAAGTGCTTCATCGCACATCGGATCTTGAGCCGTTCCGCCTCGGTTAGACCTCGCTGGTCGTCGATGTTGTTCGTGCTCTTCGTCTCCACAACAAAGTAGAATTCCTGTTCATCTGACGTCCTGAGCTTGCGTCGCTTCAGCACGAGGCCGAAGTCCGGCTCGTACATCCCAACCGGCGTTGGGATGCGGTAGCAGGGTGGGAGTTTGAGGAAGCAGATCACTTCGCCATCGGCTTCGGCGGCTTTGGTGAAGGCGTGCTCGGGGCCAGATTCATAGGCAACGCCGTCATACACGCCCCGCAAGGGCGTTGGCTCGACGGGGAAGGATGTCTCGATCGTTGGGAGCAAATCCGACAGCGGGATGCTCTCACCGGTAGGCTTGTAGTGGAGCGCGCGGATCATCTCTTCCACCTCGATCTGCTTGATCGCGGCCGACGCGGCCGTGAGGAATCGCACCGGGTTGGCGACGACGGCCGACAGGTTCTCTATCCTCGAAAGGATGTTGAAGATCGTCGGGTACGCGAGCCCGGTGCTCTCGCTCAGCTCTTCGATCAAGTCGAGTCGGGCGAACTCGGGTCGCAAGGCCTCGACCTCGCCGCCGACGTACTCGCCTACTACCCCCTCGCCTGACACGGACCTGACGCGGGTGAGTGTCACCTCTGCCTGGTATGTTTCGCTTACGATGGTGTCGAGAGCCTCGGACGCGCGCCGCACGAGGGCATCTTCGTCGAACGCCACGGTGTAATTGGTCCTCTTCGCCAGCCGCTCCCAGAACCGCTTGAACTCGTCGGACTCGAAGCGAGCGGTTCGATGTATGACGTTCCGAGCATCCTGACCCTTGTGCTTCCTGCGGAGCGGGCTGCCCTGGGAGGCGTCGCCGTAGACGTCCTTGATCTGTTCCTGGTAATCTCGGGCAAACGTCTCGTAGCTCTCGTTGGGAACGATGGTAAGGAGGTTGATCTCCTCGCCCTCCTTCACGTCGGGCGCGTCGTAGACACGTTGGCCGACTTGGTTCCGACAGATTCTGAGGCCGCGGCCGATCTCTTGGCGTTTACGATTCTCGTCGTAGGCGACGTTGAGCGTGGCAATGGAGAATACGTTTGGGTTGTCCCATCCGACGCCAAGGGCGCTGTGGGTGAAGATGAACTCGCGTGGGTTGCCGATGCGCAGCAACTCGGTCTTGTCGCGCAAGATCTCGTCGTAAATGGCGGCGTTCTTGGCCATTGCGGCCTGGCTGTCGGTGAAATCGCCCTTCGCGGTTTTGGCGAAATAGAAGCCCTGCACGTCCTCGACTTGATCTGGCGGGGCGTGCCGCCCGTAGTGGTCTTGATGCGCTTTAGCGTACTCCTCGCGGAACAGGTTCCGTATGACGGGGTTGTCACCTAGAAAGTTTTCGACCTTGTCGATGAACACGAGCGCAAGGGGCTTGATGCCCTTGGGAACAAGTGCATCCTTCTTCTTGAAGTGCTGGCGGATCAGGTAGTGGAGCTGGACGCCGAACAAGGCGGCGTAATCTCCGCCGCGCTCGCTCTTGACGATCTCCACACCGTTGCGGAACTTCACGCGCCAGGCACCGTCACCCTTCAGGTTTTTCCAAACCTGCTCGACCGTGAAGTCACGGTAGCTGATGTTGTCACTCTTGTCCGCAAGATTATCTCCGACCTTCAGCCAGGGGCTGGTCTTCCACTCGAACTTGCCGCTTGCCATTTTTCGCCACAGCTTGAGTTTGGCCTGAGGAGGTGCGGTTGTGTTCTTGCCGGTGGCGATCTTTATGTCGGCAAGCTCGATCTTGAGCGTCGCCTCGTCGTTCTTCTCGACAACGGACAGCACCTCAATCTTCTTCACGAGGTTCTGCGCGTACGCGTCAGCGGGAGTGAGACGATAGAGCCGGTTCTTGATGACCTTGTGCGTAGCGGAGTAACGAAGCCTGAACTGCGGGTTGAGCGTGGCGATGCGAGCGACGGCGTTCTCGGTATCCATTCCTTCCTGCGGCTCGTCCATGATAAGGATCGGTCGGGTATCGCCCAACGCCTGTAGAAACGTCTTGCCGTTGTACGAATCATCCCGGTTCGGATCGTTGAGAATACGATTCTCGGCGTTGAACGCCTGGATTGTCATTACCATCGCCTGCGGCCGGGCATCCTCGATGAACGACTTGAGGCGAGAGACCACTGCGCTATCGTACTCGGATGGCGTGATCTTGAACCCGTACCGCTGTTCGAGCGCGTCGCCGAAGTCGTTGAACGACGCGAGCACGCCCTCGCGGATTGGCACCGACGGGACAAGGATGATGAACTTCGTCAGGCCGTAGGCTTTGTGCAACTCGTAAGCGGTGCGGAGGTAGACGAGCGTCTTGCCCGTGCCGGTCTCCATTTCAATGCAGATGTCGCGGTCGCCGGAGAGGTTGGCATCCTCTTCCGGAATGCCGTTCGCGGCGATCACTCGCCGCATGTTCTCCCTGATCTGCTCGGGCGTTAGGTCGACCACGTTCGCGTGGATGCCATAGAGATTGGCCCGCTCGAAGGTGTTCCGCACCTGTCCCTCGAGCGCGTTCACCACCGATGCCACGGCGGTCCTTTGGTAGTTGAGGTCTTCGAACCGGATCGACATGCTTCGGAAACTCAGGGCTATGGGGTGGGATGCGATCTGGCGCAAGCGGTGACGGCGGCTTGCCCGTTTCGTCACTCAAGCCCATCCTACCCCCAACCCCCCACGAACGCCTCCCCAACCACCCCGCACGGAGTGCCCCCCACGGAGTACCCCCCACGGAGTGGTCCGCGTGCTCACGCAGCGCGGCTCGGAAAGAGGGGAGGGTCCGCGTGGTCACCCACGCGGCTCGGACAGGGGGGAGCCGAGACCCCTCACCCCGGCCCTCTCCCCGAAGACGGGGCGAGGGAGGAAGAGGAAGACCCCCTCTGTCAGCGAAGACGCTGACAGCTCCCCCGCTGGGAGCGGGGGAGCGAGTAACCCCCCACGGAGTGGCCCGCACGGAGTGCCCCCCGCGGAGCGGCCCCAGTTCAGGGGGGCTATCCGGACCGACTCCAACGCCGAGCCACCCGAGCCCGACCCCGCCCCACGGCCCGTGAGGGCCGGTGCGTCCCGAACGGGGTTCCCTGATCCGCACAGACGGACCATTTCTCGCCGGCACAAACCCGCGTTGCTGGCGATCGGCGGGAATGGTTCCGATGACGGGGGAACGCCGCACGGGTGTGCGGGGATGCAGTGGGGTGGGAAAGGGGACGGCCCCGGGACACCTCCGGACGACCTTGCAAAGGATGGAACCCACCATGACGACGATTGATCGCACCAACCAAGGCACCCTGAACTTCTTCAACGAGCGCATCGCGCTGTGGACCGCCAACTCTTTGGCGCTCTCGCTGTCCAACGGCGACATCACGACGCTGACGGCCCTGCTGGACGATGCCAACGCCAAGTACGCCGCCGCCCGCGAGGGATGGAACGAGTACAAGGCGCTGGTCGATGCGCAGGAGGAGTCGATGAACGGGCTGTACGACTTCGGCTCGCTGCTGGTCCAGCAGATCCGCGTGGCCGCCAAGAAGGAGGGCACCGAGGAGCTGTACCATCTGGCCCAGATCGACCCGCCCAAGAAGCCCAGCTCGCGCACCGAGGCGCCCATCCCCACCAACCTCCAGCTGCGCAGCACCACCAACGGCAACCTCGTGCTCACGTTCGAGGCCAACAAGGGCCAGGGCTCGGTGTTCGTCATCCAGCGCCGCTACAAGACGCTGGCCGGCGTGGTCTCGGGGTTCCAGTACATGGACACCACCGGCGAGAAGTCCTGGACCGACACCGCCGTCCCCGGCGGCATCGAGTGGATCGCCTACCAGGTGGCCACGAGGCTGACCACCAACGTGGTGAGCGATTGGAGCGACGAGAAGACCTTCAACTTCGGCACCATCGGCAACCAGAACCCGCCCGCGGCGGCCGCCCAGACCGCCGCCACCGACGGCGAACCCGATGGCGACGAGAGCCTGACCATCGAGGACGCCCAGGCGCTCAAGGACGCCCAGACGGCCAAGGGTGCGGAGAAGGCGGGCTAAAAGAAGGTCGGCCCAATCAGCATCGACAACACAACATCGAAGGGCGGCCCCGGCCGCTCTTTTGCATGCGCCCAACGCGCAGCGCAAGGCCGAAGGCCGCGGCCCCGCTGGCGAAGCGACAAGATGAATTCCCGCCGGCGAAGCGACATGACGAACCCCCGCCGGCAAGGCGAAGAGACGAATCGCCCGTCTTAGGGCGCAAGGCCCCGCTGGCGAAGCGTCAAGGCAAACCCACCGCCAATAATCGTTGGCGGGGCAGTACAGCAAAGAGGACGTGGCCGCATGGACGAGATTGCCAACATGTTCGCCCGGGTCGGCATCGTCGGCGTCGCGCTCGTGGGTGGGGCCCTCTTCGGGTTTTCGGCGTTCATCATGGCCGCCCTTGCCCGCATGCCCGACGCCGAGGGCATCCGCGCCATGCAGCACATCAACACCACGGTGTTCACGCCCTGGTTCATGGCGCCGTTCTTCGGCACGGCGCTGCTGGGCGTGGCGATGGTCGTGCTGGGCATGCTGAACACCGACCGCGGCTGGTGGTTCCCGATCGCGTCGGCGGGCGGGCTCTATGCGCTGGGCGTGTTCGTGGTCACCGCCGCGGGCAACGTGCCGCTGAACAACAGGCTCGCGGCCGTCGACGCGGATGACCCCAAGTCGGCCGAACTCTGGCGGAGGTACCTGGTCGTGTGGACGCGATGGAACCACGTGCGCGTCGTGGCGTCGGTGCTGGCGCTGATCCAACTCGGCAGCGCGCTGCGGGCGTTGGGCGTTGGGCCCGCGTAGCGAAAGCTCGAAGGCCCCTGCCACCCCAGCGAAGCGACAAGACGAATTCCGGCCGGCGAGGCGTCAAGAGTGCATCGCAGCGCGCGTTTGTTCCGCCAGCGCCGCCGCCCGCTCGATGCAGTCGATGGATTCCTCGTCCACCGCGTCGGCCGCGGCTGACCACGCACGATTAATCTGGCGCTCCATCGCGGCGAAGCGGTCCATGATGGCCGCGTAGCCCGACATGCCGTGCTTGCTGACCAGCCGCTCGCGGCCGTCGACGAACGCGGGCACGTGCACGGCCTGGACCTCGCCGAGGCGCTCGATGATGGCGGCCTCGCGGTCGTGGGCGGTGGTCATGTGCGGCAGGTCGCGGCGCAGGGAGTTGATGGCGTCGGTGATGGCGGCGAGCGTGGCCTCGGGCGTAGTGGTTGTGGGGGTAGCCGGGCCGGCCCCGGGGGCGCGATCTGTCTCGAGCTGGCTGGCGGCCAGGCGGCGGCGCATGTCCAGACGCACCAGCGTGGCCCCGGCGAGCAGGCCGAGGGCGGCCAGCAGGAAGAACCACTTGCCGCTCCACCGCGCGAGCGAGAACTCCTTGACCTGTACCCGATCGACGCCGGCGTCGCGCAGCTCGGCGAGCAGCTCGGCGGTGAGCTCTGCGCCCGACGTGGCCATGGGCTCGCCGGTCTCGTGCGGTGGCATGCCCTCGGGGCGCACCTCGCCGGCGGGGCCGTTGAGCGTCAGCCCGACGAGCTGCTCGTCGGGCAGGTCGAGCCGCGGCAGGTACGCCGTGGTGGCGGCGGCGAGCCCGAGGACCAGGCCGGCGGCGATGATGAGGAAGCCGATGAGTTTCATGGTGTGTGTCCCCTTAACCCATCGCCAGGACGGTGAAGTTGATGAGCAGGCCCAGGATGCCCTCGCCCACGATGAGGCCGGCGGCGAACGGCACGCCCCAGTCCTCGCTCCAGCGCTTGCCCTTGATCTTGACGAGCACCATGTTGATGACGCAGCCGATGCCGTAGGTGGCGATGTAGTAGAAGGGAAGGTACATGCTCAGGCCGATGAGCACGCCAAGGCCGGAGAAGGCGCCCAGCCCGAGCAGCGCGCCCAGGAGCGCGCCGAAGCCGTAGAGGGCGTATGGCATCTCGCCGCCCTGCACGCCGGTGATGACCGCTTGCAACGCCTGCGCTTGGGGCGCGACGGTGGGGGTGCCCGGGCCGATGGGGATGCCGAACGATCGCTCGTTGACCAGCACGATGGTCGCCAGCACGAGCATGCAGATGATCGGGCCTAGGCCGGTGGAGACCAGCTCGACGACCTGCTGACGCTTCGGCTGGCTGCCCACGAGGTAGCCGGTCTTGAGGTCGCCCATCATGTCGGCGGCGCAGGTGATCGCCACGCACAGCGCCGCGCCGAGCAGCACCGCGCCGACGACCGCGCCGCTCCCGGCAAAGAACAGCACCAGCACCACCGTGAGCAGCGACATGCCGCTGATGGGCGACCAGTCGGTCATGCCCGTGCACTGGGCGATGATGATGCCGGCGAACCAGATCCACGCCGCGGCCACCAGCGCGATGACCAGGGCGCGCAGGTGCGGATTGAGCCCGCCGAGCAGGCCGGGGTTGAAGCTGTTGGCGGCCATGTACTCGTTGCGCTGGTCATCGGTCCATTCGTTGGTCCACGTGTCGAGCGTGGCCTGGCTCTCGAAGGTGAGGGTGTACGTGTTGTACGTTGTGGTGGGCTGGTCGGCTGGCGCGTCGTCGCCGCGCAGCTCGACCTGCGAGACCGGGTCGAGGGAATTGACCGGCTTGTTGCCCACGAAGTCGGCCGCGAGGAAGAGCAGCAGCAGGCCGGCCAGCACGCTGACGATGAGCACCTTCATGCCCAGTTCGTCGGAGCTGCCCTTCATCTTGCCAAAGCTCGAAGCGGCGATGCTCTTGAGGGCCTCCTTGATGGCCGGCAGCGCGAAGAGCACGCCCATGAGCGCACCGCCTAAGAGCAAGCCGATACCGAGGGGGCGGTTGAAGGCACCGAAGGCGTATTGGGGTGCCTGGTCGGCGCGGACGGTCTCGGGAACCCAGCCCATCGTGTAGGCCAGTGGATTGATGATGAAGAACGCCAGGATGCCGCCGGCCAGCACCAGCAGGCCCGGGCGGCCGGTGATGAAGCCGGCGCCGATCGCGAACGGCGCGATGGCAAAGACGAGATTGAAGTGATCGGGCAGGCCCAGGAAGCGGCCGAGGTCGACCTTGTCGTCGTTGAAGAGGATCTGGTCGGGCCGGCCGTCGCGGTCGCGGTCGACGCGGACGGTGAGAACGCGCTTCGCATCGGGATCTTCGGGCTGGTGCTCGGCGGCGACCTCCTCGGCGGGCAGCCGCCAGTTGAGGTCGCTGTAGCCGGGCAAGGGGTCGCCCGCCCAGCCGAGTTGGGTGCTGCGCAGCGAGGCCCAGGTGCGCTCGGCGATGGACGCCCGGTACGCGGCAAGCGCGAGCTTGTCGCTCACGCCCTCGGGTGCGGGCGCTTGCTCGAGCCGTTCGGTGAGCGCATCGATTTCGGGCTTGGGAGCCTTGTCGTCGCGGGCCCGCTCGATCTCGATGAGTACGGCGCCCCGGTCGAGGACCGCGTCGGGGGCGGCCTCGTCTTCGATCCACCCCGCGATGCGGCCGGTGGTCTCGGCATCGGCCTCGCTGATGCGGCCCGACTCCACGAGTGCTTCGAGGTTCCCAACCGCCGCGGGCAGCTTGATGGCGGGCAGGCCGGCGGGCAGGTAGAGGAGTGCGCCTAGCGCGATGCCCGCGACGAGCACGACCGACTTCTTCGCCCCCGCGCCAGGGCTCTTGAGGATGACCGCGACGCCGGTTGGGCTGGGGAATCGCAGGCGGTCGATGTCGATCATCTGCTTGCGCAGCGGGATGATGAACGCGCAGCCCAGGATGGCGCCGGCGACGCACGCCAGGGTGATGAGCCAGAAGTCCAGGCCCGTGGGCTTGAGCGAATACCCCAGGAGGTAGAGCACCGGGACCGTAAAGATGACGCCCGAGTTGGGCGTGTTCACCGCGCTGGCGATGGTCTGGCCGATGTTGGTCTCGAGGATGGTGCCCTTGCGGAGCAAGCCGCGCAGAACGCCGAAACCCAGGACGGCCGCGA
>JAUHYE010000104.1 GCA_030426395.1 Phycisphaerae bacterium | reverse complement strand
GAGGCAATCCGCCTCGCGCTGCCATCACGGCCCGCGCCACTCCGGCTGGCGCGTGGCCGGCGGTACTTGCTTGGCTACGGCAACCTGCCCAGGTTCCAGCCCTCAGCCTCGCACGGGAGGCCGGGCGATGAGCCCCAGCCGCCGCGCGTGTCGATGGCGCTGCACCACTTCCCATGGCACCACCACGTGATCTTCGAGCCGGTCAACCCGGTCTCGGGCCAGCTCCTCCTCAACCCGTGCTGGTTCCCGCTCATCGACTTCGAGGCCGTGTTCGACGATGCGCTCAGCATCCCCGACGACACCATCGTGGTCACGGACCTGCGCAAGCTGCACTTCCGTGGCCCGGTCACCATGGGCCGCAACTCGGCCATCTACGGCATGCATCCGTGCGGGCTATCGGTTCGATTCGATAGCCTGAACGCACCCAACGGAGCACTGGACACAGCGCCGAAGATCTCCACCAGCATCCGTTCCACCGATCAACAGGCTGTGCCCGTTGGCCAGCAGGCGGGCTTCCCGGGCCTCTTCGTCGGGGACGATATTGATTTGAGCACACAGGGCGAAACCGGCGACATCGGCGACACGCCCGACTCGTTCTCAGGGGATGCCGGCGCCGACGGATTCTGCGGATTCCAGTCCCAGACGGCCCAGGACGGCGAGAGCGCGGGTGTGCTCGACGATGGCGGCGCTGGCGGTCGTGGTTCCACCGGAATCTCGGGACGGACTCTGGAAGTTGATATCCGCGGCATGACTGGAGATCTCCGGCTCGAAGCGACCGGCGGACGCGGCGGTGCCGGCGGCCAGGGTGGCGCCGGCCAGGGTGGCACGGCCGGGAAGGGCGGCGACATGCCCTGGCTCTGCGGGCTGTTTGGCGCGCCCGGGAGCGGCGGCACCATCGAGAGCGGCGGTGACGGCGGACGCGGGGGGAACGGCGGACGCGGCGGGCGCGGGGGCACCATCCGACTCACGTACGAGAACGCGTCTCCGAGCAGTACCATTCGAGCGTGCGTGCGCGGCGGCGCCGGGGGCGCAGGTGGTGCCGGGGGCGCGGGCGGCCGGACGTTCGGGGGCGTCAACGGCACGTGGATCGGCTCACCGTTCCCCCAGTACTGGTCTTCCATGGGCCAGGGCGGCACAGGGGCGGCTGGAGCTGCCGGCACTGCCGGCGGGCGCGGCACGAACGGACGCATCATGGTCAACGGGCAATGGGAGATCGCGCAGCCGAACTTCGGCGACGCCGCCGCCGACTTCCGCTGGCCCGCGGGCACCACGGTCGCCGGGCAGCAGCCCGGGTGCTGGGACTGACACCAGACCCCTGGCGACGCGTCAACCGGGGCCGGGGTGCGTATCGGCGGGGTTCGACTGCCAAACGCACACCGGCCCGGGCTCGATCGCCAGCGCCCGGTGTCAGGCCTTCGTGTTGTTCTTCTTTGAAGCCTGCACGGCGTGCCCCTGCACGGAGTGCGACATCAGCCACGCGTAGCCGGCGCCCGCGCCGAGCAGGATGAGCCCCACCACCGTCGAGCCGAAGATGCGGGTCAGGCCCTCGAGCGAGGCCATGTCGACGGCCAGCACCTTGGCGGCCGTGAGGCCCAGCAGCGCGAGGCCGGCCCAGCGGACGCCGGCAATGCCGATCCGCACACCTAGGGTAATGGTCGCGACGGCGAACAGGGCCCACCACACCGAGAGCGCCGCGTCGGGGGCGGCCTCGCCGGCGATGTCGAGGGAGTCGACGGCGCGCACGACCTCGGACGAGCTGGCCGCGAACGCCAGCACGCCCGCGCCGACGTAGGCGGCCAGGCGGAGGTTCTCGTTCACGACGGCCTGGTCCCAATGAACTCCGTTCAGGTTCTGCGCGCGGGCCAACAGCCAGCCCAACAGCCAGCCGAGCGCCGCCAGCGACGCGATCAGGAGCGCGGCCGACACGATCGCCTCGTGCAGCAGCGGCGGCGCGGCGATGTCGCTCCAGTCGGTCACCGCGCGGTGGCCGATCCACACCGCCGCCAGCACCAGGGCGATGCCGGACGCCAGTTGCGGCAGCAGCCACGGGCGCAAAGCCGGGACCTGGAACACCGAAGCGACCGCCAGCCCCACCACCGCCGCGAGCATGAGGGCCCAGCCCACCAGCAGCGTGGCCATCGGCGTGCCGTCGCCCAGCAGCATGGCGGCCAGCGTGATGTACGCGACCGCCGCGCCGACCATGCGGGCCACCGGCGGCAGGCCGCGCAGGGCGCTGCCCACCACCCACATCGCGCCCACGACCAGGAGCGCCCACGACGCGTCGGTCCACGAAACGAGGACCGAGGCCGGGGGCGGGCGCGACTCGGCGAGCGCGGCGTACGCCGCGCCATGTGTCAGGAGCGTGCCGAGCACGAGCAGCACCAGCGACGCGATGCGGACATCGACGCGGCGGACCGCCGCCGAGAAGTACGCCAGCACCACCGCGAGCACGGCCCACGCGGCGCCGATGGACAGGAGGTGGCTGCCCGGACCGATGAACGCGAGCGCGCCCGCGCCGATGGCCGTGACGGCAACGACCTGGCGGTAGGGCGAGCGCCGCAGCAGCACGGCCGCCGCGACCAGCGTCGCGGTGACGATGAGCAGCTGGGCCGACCAGGTCGAGAAGTGCAGGCCGAGGAATGCGATGGTGGCAAGCGCGTCGGTGCGGTGGTCGACGAGCGCCCCGCCGAGGTCGAACGTCACCAGGCGGCCGAGCCCGAACGCCATGAAGAGCAGCCCGAGCACGCTGGCGGCGTGGAAGCGCATCCGCACGCCGAACACGATGGCCGCGAGCCCGACGTACGCCCAGGTGATGACCTCGGCCGCGCCGCCCAGGCCCGTGGCGATCGTGAGCGCGAGCAGGGCCGCGGCGTCGATCGTCAGCGCCGTCGCAAGGGCCGACCGCGCCGAGGAGCTCCGCGTCCACAGCCGGTGGCCCTCGGGCGCGCACGCCACGGCCACGGCCAGCGACGCGATCGTCATCGCGGCTGGCACGATCCACACCATGTCTGGCGCATGGTGGTGCACGACGTACACCATCAGCACCACGGCCCACACCGTGGCGCCGAAGACCGAGTTGATCCAGCGGGCCTCGGGCTTCCAGAGTGCCTCGAGGTCGAACGTGATCGCCTCGCCCGGCTCGCGGCGGAGGAAGCCGGCCTTGGCGTCCTCTGGCCATCCGTCGGGCCAATCGTGGCTCGGGCGAAGTCGCGTGAAGAACCGGGCCGAGACGACGAGCTCGGCAACGGTCATCGCCCACACCAGCGAAGCGAACATGACGGGCGACGCCACGCCGTGCTCACGCATGGTGAGGCCCCAGAGCGTGCCCAGGATCGCCGTGCCCCACCACGCGATGCGTCGGATCGATGCGAAGCGGCGGCCCTTCCACCCCGCCAGCACAAGCCCCATCGCCAGAAGCGACAGCAGGTACGCCGGCAGCGCGACAAAGGACGGGGCATCGGACCGCACGACCAACGGAACGACGAATGCGCCGATGAGCGACAAGCCCGCCAGCAGCACGCGGTTCGAGAGCGCCCCGAGCGCCACGCCCGACAGCGACGTGAGCGCCAGCAGCACGAACGCCACGGGCATGGGCATCAGGTCGTACAGCCGCGCGGCGGCGAGGATCGAACCGAACACGATCGCCAGCCCCGCCGCGCTCACGCCCGTCGAGGCCAGATCGTTGATCTTGCGCCGCAGGAACTCGCCAACGCCAACCAGCGCGACGCCGAAGCCCGCGCCAGCCAGGCACCGCACCCAGTCGGGCACCTGGTCGACCCAGCCGCGGTCCCACGCTTCTTTGAGGAACAAGCCCGCGGCGATGACCAGGATGAGCACGCCCGCGAGCACGATGCCCTTCGTGCCGATGAGCCACTCCAGTTCCGACCAAGTCCGCTCGCGGCGTGCCGGCCTCGGCGAGGGGGACGGCCATACCTCGACAGGATCCTCCTCGATTGGTTCCTCTTCGACAGGCCCCGCCTCGACAGGTTCGTCCTCGACAGGTTCCGGGATGAGTGGTGGCGGTGGCGGGCGATTCGCCGCCGCCATCTTGAGATCTTTCAGAGACTCCAGATGGCTCTTCGCGGCTGGCGGCTCGGCCGGCGGGCTCACCGGGTCCGGCTCCACCGACGGTTCTTCCGGCCCAGCCTCGGGGATCGAGAATTGAGCCTCCAGAGCGTCCAGCCGCTCCTGGAGCGACCGCATCTGCTCGCGGATCTCCCCGAGTTCCTGCCGCGGGTCGGGCTGTGGCTGATCCCCCATCGGTTCCCCCATCGATAGTTAGTATACACTTTACTTTCGAGGGTGTCCACCGATAGCGATTCCGGCCACGGCGGCTCAGGCCCGGCCCGCCGGCGGGCCAAGAATCGCCCCCATGCCCACAGATCACCCGCCCAGCCACTCGCTCACCCTCGACGCCTCGCCCCTGACCATCGCCCAGGTCGTCTCGGTCGCCCGCCGGGGCACGAAGGTTGGCCTCGATACGGCCGTGGTCGAGCGTCTGAACGCGATGCGGACCAGGCTCGATGCCCTGACCACCGACGGCAACGCGTACTACGGCATCAACACCGGCTTCGGCAGCCTCGCGCGGACGCGGATCGACTCGGAGAAGCTCCGCGAGTTGCAGGCCAACCTCATCCGCAGCCACGCGGCCGGCGTGGGCGAGCCGCTGGGCGAGGACGTCGTGCGGGCCATGATGCTGCTGCTGGCGGCCTCGCTCTCGCGCGGGCACTCGGGCGTGCGGCCCATCGTGGTCGAGACGATCCTCTCGTGGCTGAACGCGGGGCTGACGCCGGTGGTCCCAAGCCTGGGCTCGGTGGGCGCCTCGGGCGATCTGGCACCGCTAGCTCACGCCGTGCTGGCGATGATGGGCGAGGCACCCACGCTCGACGACCGCACGCCACAGGACGCCGGCATCGAGCCACTCACCCTCGAAGCCAAGGAAGGCCTGGCCCTCATCAACGGCACACACCTGATGGCGGCGCGGGCGGCCCTGCTCGTGCACGACTTCGACCGCCTGATGACCGGCGCGCTCGTCGCCAACGCCATCGCGATCGACGCCTTCCGCGCCAGCGCGTCCTACCTCGACCCGCGCGTGCACGTGTCGCGCAACCAGCCCGCGACGGCCGAGATTGCAGCCAAGCTCAGCAAGCTGCTCCAGCCCAGCGAGATCTGGAAGAGCCACCAGACCGACGACCCGCGCGTGCAGGATCCGTACTCGTTCCGCTGCGCGCCCTACGTGCTCGGCGCGGCGATCGAGAACGC
Organism: Phycisphaerae bacterium; assembly: GCA_030426395.1. GTDB lineage: Bacteria > Planctomycetota > Phycisphaerae > Phycisphaerales > UBA1924 > JAHCJI01. Next base: position 6,409 of record JAUHYE010000104.1, on the reverse strand, counting down.
CGCGTACGTGCGCGCCGTGACCGAGCGCGAGCTGGGTGCCGTCACCGACAACCCGCTGCTCTTCGAGAACAGCGACACACTGGACGTCGTGAGCGCGGGCAACTTCCACGGCATGCCCATCGCGTTGCCACTCGACACCTTGGCCATCGCCATCACCCACATCGCGGGGATCAGCGAACGCCGCGTGTTCGCGATCCTCGCCGCCAGCGACCCCGAGACGCACCTGCTGCCCTACCTGTCTCATGGCCCGGGCCTGCACAGTGGCCTGATGATCGCCCAGTACACGTCCGCCGCGCTGGTCAATGAGATCGCCGGGCTGGCAAGCCCCGCCAGCGTCATCAACCTGCCAACCAGCGCGGGCATCGAGGACTACAACAGCTTTGGCCCCCGCAGCGCCGCCAAAGCCGCGCGGGCGCTCGAGCTGACCGAGAGCGTCGTGGCCATCGAGATGATCTGCGCGGCCGAGGGCGTGGAATTCCACCGGCCGCTCAAGAGCGGTCCCGCCGTCGAGGAGGCCCTCAAACGCATCCGCGGCGTCGTGCCCTCGTTCTCGGCCGATCGCAGCCCGGCACCGGCGATCGGGGCGGTAGCGGCGATGGTCCGGAGCGATGCGTTCCACGACATCTTCGATTTCGCGGCCAGCGGGAAACAGGGCGAATAATCTACCATGACCACCACGACCCCCACCGCCATCCGCGCCCCGCGTGGCGCCACCCTCTCCTGCAAGACCTGGCAGGCCGAGGCCGCCATGCGCATGCTCATGAACAACCTCGACCCCGAGGTGGCCGAGCGGCCCGAGGACCTCGTTGTGTATGGCGGCCGGGGTCGCGCGGCGAGGGACTGGAAGAGCTACGAGGCCATCATCGCCACGCTGAAGCGGCTCGAAGCCGACGAGACTTTATTAGTCCAATCCGGCAAGCCCGTGGGCGTCGTCCGCACCCATACCGATGCGCCCCGGGTGCTCATCGCCAACAGCAACCTCGTGCCCCACTGGGCCACACAGCAGCACTTCGACGAGCTCGAGAAGGCCGGGCTCATGATGTTCGGCCAGATGACCGCCGGTTCGTGGATCTACATCGGCACCCAGGGCATCCTGCAGGGCACCTACGAGACCTTCGCCCAGTGCGCGAAGGACCACTTCGGCGGCTCGCTGGAGGGCAAGCTCTGCGTCACCGCCGGCTGCGGCGGGATGGGCGGCGCCCAGCCCCTGGCCGTCACGCTGAACGGCGGCGTGTGCCTCATCGCCGACGTCGACATCACCCGACTCAAGAAACGCGCCCACGACAAGTACCTCGACGAGATCGTCGATGGCATCGATGCCGCGATCGACCGGGCGCTCGAATGCAAGAACGCCGATGAGGCCCGGAGCGTCGGCGTCGAGTGCAACGCCATCGAGCTGCTCGAACGACTGATCGAACGCAACGAACAGGTCGACGCCCTGACCGACCAGACCAGCGCCCACGATCCGCTGGAGGGCTACACCCCAATCGAGTACACGTTCGAAGAGGCCAGGCGAGCGCGGGCCGACGACCCCGAGGCCTACCAGAAGCTCACCATGGCAAGCATGGCCCGCCACGTCCGCGCCATGCTCGAAGTCCAGAAGCGCGGCGCCATCACCTTCGATTACGGCAACAACCTCCGCCAGCGCGCCAAGGACACCGGCGTCGCCAACGCCTTCGACTTCCCCGGCTTCGTCCCCGCCTTTATTCGGCCACAGTTCTGCCTGGGCCGCGGCCCCTTCCGCTGGGTTGCGCTCAGCGGCGACCCCGTGGACATCTTCGTCACCGACAAGGCCATCCTCGACGCCTTCCCGCGCGATACCAACGACTACAACGCCCGCCTGCACGACTGGATCCTCGGCTGCCACGCGAATCCCGACGCGCTCAAGGCCGGCGACTTCGATAACTGCTCGCCCCGCTTCGGCTGGCAGGGCTTGCCCGCGCGCATCTGCTGGCTGGGCCTGGGCGAACGCGACAAGGCCGGCCTGATCTTCAACGACCTCGTCGCGTCCGGCACCGTCAGCGCTCCCATCGTCATCGGCCGAGACCACCTCGACTGCGGCAGCGTTGCCAGCCCCAACCGCGAGACCGAGGCCATGAAGGACGGCAGCGACGCCATCAGCGACTGGGCCATCCTCAACTTCGCCGTCGCGACGGCGGGCGGCGCGAGCTGGACGAGCTTCCACCACGGCGGCGGCGTTGGGATCGGCTTCAGCCAGCACGCCGGCCAGGTCATCGTCGCCGACGGGACGGCTCAGGCCGCCGAGAGGCTCAAGAGAGTCCTGACCAACGACCCGATGATGGGCGTCTTCCGCCACGCCGACGCGGGCTACGACGATGCAAGAAAGTGTGCCGCGGACCTCAACGTCGACATCCCGATGGCCGAGTAAGTCTCATGGCGTCTCGCCCGCCGACTCGATGATCGTGCGGATCGATGCGGCATCCAACCCCGAACGCACCGGCGTCATGCCACGCCGATCCATCTCTTCGAGCGTCTCGATAGCTTCGTTCAATGACGCCCTCGCGGCAGTCGGGTCACGCTCGGGCTGCGACAGGAGTGTCTGGCCCATGCCCCGCTGAGCCAGTGCCAGCACCGTCCACACTCGTGCATCGCTCGGGTCCACGTCCAGGCACGCCCGGCAGAGATCGATGGCCCCCGCGTACGCCTCCTGCGCGGCCACGAACTCGCCCTGCTCATACGCGGCAAGCCCCACGCGCTCCACGCTCGTGGTCAGCGCCATCTGGTACAGGTGGTTCTCGGGGTTCGCCGCGGCAAGTGTGGCGCACGCATCCCGGGCCGACTCGAACCCATGTCGGGCCGTCGCCGCATCGCCATCATCCAGGTAAGCCTCGGCAAGCTTCGACTCTGCCACGAATACGTCGAACGCCGCGCGTGTGTTTTCCGCATCGTCATGAGCCAGCGCAACCAGGATGTCCCGGGCAGCGGCGTAGTGCTTCAATCGCTCGTCTGGCTGGCCCAGCGCGATCTGGATGTCGCCGAGCCGATGGTGCACGAGCGCAAGATCGCGCTGGGCTCGCGTATCGGCCGGGGCAGCAACGGCCGTCGCTGCGCGGACCTCGAGCGACCGCTCGAGGTGCGGCGCCACCTCGGCCTCACGCCCGGCGCGCGTCAGGGCCATCGCCAGTTCATTTAATGCCACCGTCCAACGCCGCACGAGCACAGGGTCCCCATCCGCTGCCAAGCGCTCGGCCGCCTCCGCCGCTAGCGAGAAATGGCCGATGGCCTCGTCCACCCGGCCCTGATTGAGCATCGCCGACCCCAGCCGCTGCTCCGCCAACACCCGCAGATCATCCGCCTCGGTCGATTCGACTCCCCTGAGATCCGACAGCGCCTCGCCGTACCAATCGGGAGCGTCAGCCGCGCGTTCGGTGCTGGTCATCGCCTCGCCAATCGCCACGCGTGTGCGCGCGATTTTGAGCAGTGTATCGCTCGCCTGAGGCAACGCCAGACGAAGCTCCAGACTGTGCTCATAGCTCTCGATCGCCATTCCGGGATCCCCCAGATTCGCCCGCCGAGGATTGCCCAGAATATCGCCGATCCTGAAGTACCCCTCGGCCAGTTCGGCCATCAGTTCTGGATCAATATCCTCGTCGGCGGCAATCGAATCCAGGTATTGCAAACCTGTGCGCACCAAGTCCATCCGCGCATCGGTCGAGCCCGGCAGCCGCTCGATCTTGTCGTGCAGGTCGAAGAGCATCGTGTTAGCCATCGCACGAACCTCGGCAAACCGGCGATCGGCCCGATCGCGCTCGCGCTGGGCCGACACGGCGAACACGATGCTCACCACCGAAGCGACCACTAGTGTCGCTGCCACCACACCACCGGCAGCCACCAGCCCCTTGCGTCTGCGGGCAAATGTGCGCAACTGGTACAACGTCGTCGCCGGCCGCGCCGCGACGGGCTCGCGAGCGATCACGCGCCGCAGGTCGTCCGCCAACGCTCCGGCAGACGCGTAGCGCCGGGCCGGCTCCTTCGAGAGCGCCTTGGCGATGACCGTCTCGACGTCTCCACGCAAGCGGCGATCGAGCGACCCGAGTTTCCGGGGTTCGACCTGCAGGATCGTCCGCAACGCTTCGGGCAGCGGCTTCTCGCGAAGGTCCAGGGGCGTGCAGCCCGCGAGCAATTCGTACCCGATGGCGCCAAGCGCGTACACGTCCGCCCTCGCGTCGACGCCGTCGGCGGTAGCCGCCGCCTGCTCGGGCGCCATGTACGCCAGGGTGCCCATCACCTGCCCGGGCATCGTCGCAAGCGTTGCCTTGGGCCCGTCGTCGACGAGCCGGGCGATGCCGAAGTCCAGCACACGGGGGCGGTGCGTCGCGTCGACGAGGATGTTTGCCGGCTTGAGATCTCGATGGATCACGCCACGCTGGTGCGCGTGCTGCACCGCGTCGGCCACTGCGGCCAGCAGTTCAAGCTTCGCTTCGAGGTCCATGCCGTGCGAAGTCGCGTGCTCTACCATCGGCGCGCCTCGCACCAGTTCCATCGCAAAGTACGGGGTGCCGCTGTCACGATCGATGCCGGCCTCGTAGATCGCCGCGATGCCCGGGTGCTGGAGCCTGGCCAGCGCCTCGGACTCGTGCTCGAAGCGGCGCCGGACCGCGGGCGACACGCCCAAACCATGCACCAGTTTGAGCGCCACCGTCCGCTGAGGCGAAGACTGCCGCGCCTCGTACACCACGCCCATCGCGCCCATACCGATTGGCGCGATGATCTCGAAGCCCCCCACCCTCGTGCCCGCCGGCAGCGCCTCGAGTGCCGCGCCATCCAGGCTCAACTCGTCCGCGTCGTGGCGGAGCAGGCTGAGCACCTCGGCACGCAAAGCGGCATCGTCCCCGCACACCTCGTCCAGCAGCGCCGCGCGATCCGCACCGTCCGCCTCACACACGCGCAGGAACGCCGCCTTGGCCCGCTCGTAGAACGACTCACCGCCCATCGCCGCGCTCCGCCTGCGAGTTTCCGGCCAGGTGCCGGCACAGGTACGCCTTCGCGCTGCGCCAATCGGCCCGCACCGTCCGCTCGGTCACGCCCAGCAACCCGGCGATCTCCGCGTGCGTCAAACCCCCAAAGAAGTGCAGCGACACGATCCGCGCCGCGCGTTCATCGACGGTGGCAAGCTCCCGCATCGCCTCGTCCAACTCGACGGGATCCACCGCGGTGCTTTCTGCCCCAAGTGACACGCCCGACAACGTCACACGCTGCCGATCCCCGCCCCGCTTGATAGCCCCACGCCGGCGGGCCTCGTCGGTGATCACCCGCCGCACCATTTCCGCGCCGATCGCAAAAAAATGCGTCCGCCCCTTCCAGTCCACCCTGTCCTGCTCGGCCATCCGGAGGTACGCCTCGTGCACGATGGCCGTCGGCTGGCAGGTCCAATCGCCGCCCGAGCCTATCCCGCGCAGCCTGCTGGCCGCCAAACGCCTGAGATTCTCATAGACAAGCGGGGCGAGGTCCCGGGCGGCGGCATCGTCACCCCCCGCCGCTCGCAGCAGCAGGCCGGTGGTCTCGTGCTGGGTCATGGGCCCATCGATAAATCTTCGCCCCCCGATTTCCTATCCGCCCCTCCATTTTCGCGTTTCGGGTAGAGCGATGCAAGGGCATCTGCTCCGCAACGCGCACAAACACCACGATGGAGGTCCACAATGCCGATCAACACGCCACGAACTGGGTATCTGGGTATTCTGCTGGCCGCCGCGGGCATGGCAACGCCGGCGATGGCCGACCTGTTCACCATCAACACGTCCTCGGGCACCATCAACGGCCTGCCATCGTCCACGATCAACGGCGTGGCCGTCGAATTCTGGCGGTTCGAGAGTGGCCGGGCCGTCTTCCGCGTCTACGGCGACCTGAATCTCGAGGGCTTCGATCGGCTCGACATCACCGGCACCCGCCCCGCTGTCGTGCTCGTGGCCAACGACGTCCGGATCGCCGCGAACGCCGCCATCAACGCCGCCGGCAACGGCAGGCAGCCCGGCCCCGCCGGCGGGATTGGCGGTCGGGGCGAGGCGGCGGGCACCGACCCGCTCCTGCCCGGCGCGGGCGGCCCTGCGGGCGGGCTAGGCGGCCTGGCCGGCGTCGGTGGGTTCGGAGGTGTCGTCGGCCTGCCCGGCACGGCAGGCACCGGCGGCAGCGGCGGGCTCATCGGGCTCCCAGGAGATCCGGCCCTGCCCATCAGTTCCGAGGGCGCCGTCGGCAGCGACGCCCCGGGCTACCCCGGCTCGGGCGGCGCGGGCGGGCAGACACGGATTCTCGACGGCTTCGGTGCGTTCGGCGGAGCGGGCGGCATCGGGCCGCGCGGCATCGGCGGGACCGGCGGAGCGATAGGCGGCGGCCAGGGTGGAAACGGGTCGGCCACGACCGATCCCCGCGTCCACGGCGAGAACGGGGGCAA
>JAUHYE010000103.1 GCA_030426395.1 Phycisphaerae bacterium | reverse complement strand
CGGACGCGCGTCTTGCGCTCACGCCCGAAGCTGAGCATCGGCGGCAGCAGCAGGAAGGTGAGCGCGAAGGCCCCGCCGACCCCGAGCGCGGCCGCGATCCCCATCTCGCGCCCCGGGCGCATGTCTTGACGGCCGAGCTTCACCTCGCCCGCGGCGAGCACCTTGCGCTTCATGCGGCCCTGGGCGAGTTCCATCGCGGCGTCGATCTCGGCCCGGGTGAGATTGGGAACCAATGTGGACTCGTCTGGGAAGGCACGCAGCAGGCCCGGCACGTTGGAGAGGATGACGAGCGTCTGGGCGTGCAACGCCCCGGCGGTGATGGCGGCGGCGCGGTCGGCATCGACGTTGATGGGCTCGTGGTCGTAGCTGATCGCCGGCGGGCAGAGCACGGGCACCTTGCCGGCTTCGAGCACGGATTGCAGGAATGCGGCGTCGACACGCTCGATGACGCCCGAGTGGTCGTCGCGAATGATGGTGGTTACGCCGTCCTGCACGGCGCGGATGGCGGCCTTGCGCTTGCCGGTCCATAGCCCCCCGTCGACGCCGCTCAGGCCGGCCGCGTCGACGCCGCGTTCGCGGAGCATGCGGACGACGCGCGAGTTCAGCCGGCGGCAGGCCATCTGGAAGACGTCGATGGCGGCGGAGTCGGTGTAGCGGCTGGTGTGACCGCTGGGGCTGGTGATGAACCGCGGCTCGAAGCCGAGCTTCGCGCTCAGCGTGTTTGTCTCGTGCGAGCCGCCGTGCACGACGACGACCTGCTGGCCTTCGGCCACAAGGGCGGCGATGTCGTCGCACGCGTGCTGCGGGCCGATGCCCTCGGCCCCGCCGATCTTGATCACGATCATGATCTCTCTCCTTACACGGGATGCAAACCGAAGAAGGTGAGGCCCGCGGTCTCGTCGAAGCCGCAGGCGAGGTTCATGCACTGGATGGCCGTGCCGACGGCGCCCTTGCCGAGGTTGTCGATGGCGCACATGGCGACGACGCGGTTGGCGCCCTGCTCGATCTCGAAGCCGACGTCCGCGAAGTTGGTGCCCGCGAGGATCTTGGGCTCGGGGAGTCGATAGAGCCCACGCTTCTCCTTCACGATGCGTACGAAGGGTTCGCTGGCGTAGGCCGTGCGGTAGAGCTGCCACGTCTCGCGCTCGGTCAGCTCGCGGTTGGTTAGCACGTGGCACGTCGCCAACACGCCGCGGACGAGGTCGGTGGTGGTGGCGGTGACGTGCAGAGGGAAATCGCCCGAGACCTGCCTCACCTCGGCGCTGTGGCGGTGGCCTGTTGGCGCGAAGGTGCGCAGGGCGTTGGTGCGCTCTGCGTGGTTGCTGGCGGCGCTGGGCTCGGCCCCGGACTCGCTCGAGCCGACCTTGACGTCTGCGATGACGCGATCGATGACGCCCGCACGGGCGAGGGGCAGCAGGGCCAGGTTCATGGCTGTGGCGTTGCAGCCCACGCCACTGATGAACTGCGCGCCCATGATGTCGTCGCGGTGGGCCTCGGGCAGGCCGTAGACGAAGCGGTCGAGCCAGTCCGGCGTCGGGTGCGGCTGGCCGTAGGTGCGCTCGTAGAGGTCGGCGTCGCGCAGGCGGAAGTCCGACGAAAGATCGATGACGCGGTGGGCCAGGCCCGCGTAGTGCTCGATGTTGGCGGCCGTTTCGCCGTGTGGCAGGCAGAGGAAGATTACGTCAACGGGGTTAACGTCCTGTGGATCGATCAGGGAGAGGTCGAGCACGCCTCGCAGGTTGGGATGGATGCTGCCGATGGGCCAGCCCGCACGGCCGCGCGAGGTCGCCCACGCGACCGTGGCGTGCGGGTGCGCGGCCAAGAGACGGATCAACTCACCGCCGGTGTACCCCGCACCTCCGATGATGCCAACGCGGACAGTCATGAAACCACCGCGGGCGTGCCCGCAACGTGGAGTACGTGGTCGACCACGCGTGCCGGGATGTCGATGCCCGTGGTTTCGATCGAGTTGCGGAACTCCATGGTCGAATTCACCTCGCACACGAGCAGGCCGCGATCCGGGCACTCCATCAGGTCGATGGCCAGCAGGCTCAGCTCCGTCCCGCCCACGGCCGCGGCGGCGCGCTGGCAGAGGTCGTCCAACTCCGGCGAGACGGGCAGCCCCTCCGCCCGCCCGCCCCGCGCGGTGTTGGTGATCCAGTGCTCGCTGTGGCGCACGATGGCCGCGATGGTCCGGCCGCCCACGACGAATGCGCGGATGTCGCGGTCGGGCTTGCGGACGAGTTCCTGCAGGTAGATCACGCCGTGCTGCGGCCCGCCGAGTGTGAGCTTGTGCTCGAGCACGGCCTCGAGCGCGTCGCGATCGTTCAGCCGCCCGACCATGCGGCCCCACGAGCCGACGCAGGGCTTGATGACCACGGGGTAGCCGAGTTGCTCGGCGGCCCGGATCGCGCCCTCGTGGCTGAACGCGGCGACCGTTCGCGGCGACGGCACGCCCGCGTCGGTCAGGGCGAGGGTGGTCAGCAGCTTGTCGCCGCAGACGTGGGTGACGCTCGACGGGTTCAGGCAGATCGCCCCCCGGCTCTCGTACGCGCGGACGACCGCGAGCGCCTTGCTGTGGCTCAGGCAGCGGTCGAGCAGCACGTGCGGCTCGCTGGGAGTCTCGGGCGGGGCCGTCAGGTCAAGTACGGCCTCGTCGGCGTGGACGAACTCGACGGCGATGCCGCGGCGCTCCAACTCGTCGATGAGCAGGCGTTCCTCGACGCGGACGCGGGTGTGCAGGAGTGTCAGTCGCATGGGTCTGGGTTCCTCGGGCGTTGGATCGGGACTCGCCGGTGCTCGACTGGCCGCTCACTCGCCCCAGTCCTCTTCCACCTCGGGGGCCAGCGCGAGGGTGATGGGCGAGACGCCGGTGACTTCCAACTCGGCCCCGCAGTCCGGGCAGCGGACGATCTCGTGGCGGCGGGGGGCCCGGGCGAAGGTGATGGTGGCGCCGCACTCGGGGCAGGTCTCGGTGGTGGGGGTGGCGATCTGGCTCATGGGATTGGCTCCTGAGTTGGGTCTGAGTCAAACTGCGTGGATACACGAAAAAGGCCCGCCGGTCTGGTTCCGGCGGGCCTTGCGATTGTGGATGCAAGGGGTGTTTAGCGGACGCGCACGCGACCGTCGCCGGGGGGTTGGTTCCCTTTGGCTTTGGCTTTCAGCGTGATGGTGGTGCACGTCGGCATGGGCTTAATGATTCCCATCGGATGGATCGAGTCAAGCAGTTGAACGGAAGTTGGTCGTCCAGCTCAGTGGCAGCCCGCGTCGAAGGCGGTCTGGAACGCCAGGAAGTCGAAGGCGGTCAATTCGCCATCGCCGTCGAAGTCGGCGGAAAGGTCGCCGGCGTCGAAGAGGTTGAGGAAGGCGAGGAAGTCGAAGACGGTGAGCGCGCCGTCGGCGTCGAGGTCGGGCGGGCAGGCGCGCTCGCAGCCGTAGCGGGCGACGCCGCTGGTGGCGACCCCGTCGAGGACGGTGAACGAACCCCCGGCATACAGCGCGGGCCCGTGGCCGTCGTCAAAGCTCGCCAGATCGAGCACCCCGATGTCGCCCTGGCCCAGCCGTGTCCATGCCAGCCCGTCCCACCGCGCAAGCGACCAGATGCTCTGGCCGTCGGTAAAGTGGCCGCCGACATAGAGCGCGGGCCCGCTCGTGTCATCGAATACCGCCATGGCGTGCACATCATCGGTACGCGTGTGCGCCTCGGTCGCCGACCAGGTGGCGCCGTCCCAGACGGCCAACCCATGCGCCGCAACGCCGCCCGCCCACGTAAAACGGCCACCCGCGTAGAGCGCGGGCCCGGCCGGGTCGTGGTATACGCAAAGCGAGCGCACCTCGAGCCTGGTTCCCGAGAGCCCCCCGCCCACATCCGACCAGTCGCGGCCGTCCCACCTGGCGATGCCCATATACACGTCCTCGCCCACGACCTGGTACCCGCCTGCCACATAGAGGTCGGGCCCGCCGCCGTCGTCGAAGACCTCGATGGCGTGCACGGGCCCGCGACGCCCGGCGCTCAGTGGTCGCCATCGCTGGCCATCCCATCGCGCCAGGTCGGAGCCACCCTCTCCGCCTTCCAGGTCGAACTGCCCCCCCGCGTACAGGGCGGGCCCGCTCCCGTCGTCGAATACGCCCAGGGCGTGGACGCGGCCGCCGCGTTCGATCTCTTGGCCCACGGCGCTCCACTGCCGGCCATCCCATCGGGCGATCGGGCCGGTCTCCACGCCGCCGGCGGTCCTGAAGTCGCCCCCGACGTAGAGGGCCGGGCCGGATCCGTCGTCGAAGGCCAGCATGTCGAAGGCCACGCGGAACGACGCGGGGCCAAGGCCGGTCCCCAGGGCCGAGTCCAGGGCCGACCACGCCCGGCCGTCCCACTTGGCGATGTTGCTGACGCGAACGCCGTCGATCACCTGGAACTCGCCGCTGGCGTAGAGCGCCGGCCCATCGCCGTCGTCGAAGGCGGCGATCGAGTGCGCGGTGGCCGTCCGTCCCCCGCCGGTGCCCTGCGGCAGGCCCGAGCCCATCTGGCGCCAGCGATGGCCGTCCCATCGGGCGATGTAGCTCACCTGGATGTCTTCGGCATCGAGCCACACGCTGCACGCGACCACCGAGGTCTGGCCGTCGATGGTCAGCGGCGCCAACGCGTTCAGGAAGCCATCGGGCGAGTCGCCCAGGGCGTGCCATGCGGCGCCATCCCATCGTGCCATGCCGCCGGTGGGCAGCGAGCCGACCCGCTCGAACTCGCCGGCGACGAACAACGAGGGCCCGTCGCCCGTGTCGGCGACAGCGAGCGAGACGACCTGGCCGTCGGCCGCGTCGCCGACGGCCGACCAGGTCGCCCCGTCCCATCGGGCCAGGTACGGCGCGGGCTGTCCGTCCATCTCGAGGAAGCTGCCCCCCGCATACAGCGCCGGCCCGTCGCCGTCGTCGTAGACCGCCAAAGCTCTCACTTGCCTGCCCGCGTGGATACCCGAGCCCAGATCGCCCCAGTCGGCGCCGTCCCACGTCACCAGCCCGCGCTGGCCGGCGCCCGTCGTGCTTACATACTTGCCGCCGACGACCAGCACCGGCCGGGGGCCGCCCTCCCACACGGCCATGGTGCGGACGAACCCGCCCACGCCATCGCGCAGGGCCGACCATTCGTTGCCATCCCATCGGGCGATGTTGAGCGCCTCGGCCTCGCCGGCCCGGGTGAACTCGCCCCCCACGTACAGCGCCGGGCCATCGCCATCATCGAACACCTGCAGGGAGGAGATGTAGGGTCCATGGTCGCCGACGATGTCCCCCTCGAGCGCCGACCACGCCCGCCCGTCCCACCTGGCCAGGCCGCCGATGCGCTGGCCGTCGGCGGTGAACCGCGTGCGGGCCGCGTGCAGGGCCGGGCCGGTGCCATCGTCGAAGACCGCGAGCGCGTGGACCTCGCCCTCCAGGCCATCGCCCACGCTCGACCATGCGGCCCCGTCCCATCGTGCGATGCTGCCAGTGGCCTCGAAGCCCGCGGCCTTGAAGTCGCCGCCCACGTACAGGGCAGGGCCGTCCCCGTCGTCGAACATCACCGCCGCCGATGGCAGGCCGCCCACGCCCGGGATGCCGAACGTATCGGCCGCCCACCGCTGCTCGCACGGCTGGGCGACCGCCGTCGATCCCACGGCGACCCCCATCGCGATGAAGATGGTCACGCCCAGGGCCCGCATCGTGCCCGCCAATCGCTCGAGTCCGTCCATCACGCCGCGCCTCCCCTCGTTGCGGTGCTCCCGGGGGCGGCAGAGCCCCCCGCCGGCGTTCTATGGGCCCGGGTCCATGGGGTTGCATCGGGCAGGGGCGAGCCCATCCAGGCCCCACGCCCTCGCCCCGCGCCGGACCCTTCCCGCCCCGTGTCAGAAGACCTCGGACACGGGCCGGAGCGGCTCCGCCGGGGGTCAGAATATCTCTGGCGGGGGCCGGAAACGCCCCGCCACGGGCCGGAAAGCCGCTGTCCCGGGCCAGCAGACCCCCGCCCCGGGCCGGGGGCGGGCCGGCGGGGGTCGAGAATGTCGCGCCTGGATGGATTCAAGCCGGGCGGTGCCGGCGTCGATGGATGGAAGAGCGGCCGCGGGGGAAGCGGTTGCCCAGCGAGTACGAAAGGACCGGGACCATGGGACGGCGGGCCGAGCGGAAGGACAACGAGTTCGTTGAGCAGTGCCTCATGCTGGCCAACCGGTGGCTGGCGATCGGGCCGGAAACGATCGGGCTCAGCGAGGCCGATCGGCAGGCCTTCGCCGGCATGGCCGCCGAGGCGCGGAGCCGGGCCCAGCACGCCCTGGCCATCCGGTCGGCCTCGCGCAGCGCGACGATCAGCAAGAACGGCTCGCTGCGCAGGCTGCGCACGCGCTTCGGCTCGCTGACGCGCCGCATCGAGGGCTTCGCGATGGGCAGCCCCAACCCCGCGAAGATCATCGCCGACTCGTCCATCGGCCGGCCCGACACGCCGAGCCCGCTGCCGGCGCCCGACAAGCCCTACCCCATCGACGTGCGGCTTCTCAACGAGGGCAGCGCGATGGTCACGTTCGCCGGCCGCTTCGAGGGCGCGATCATGGAAGTCGAGCGGGCGGTGAACATGCCCGGCCAGCCGTACGCGCCGTTCGAGTTCCTCGGGAACTTCAAGGATGGCGGCTTCATCGACCTCTACCCGCCCCCGGGGGCGGCCAGCATCTGGTACCGGGCACGCATCGTCCGAGGCAGCGGCAAGGCCAGCGAGTGGTGCTACCCGGCGATGCTGACCTTCGGGCGCGAGAAGCCGGCGGGGGGCGGCGAGCTCGTCCGCGCGGCGTAGGAGCGTTACGCGCAGCCCGCGTCGAAGGCGTTCTGGAAGGCCAGGAAGTCGAAGATGGTCAGGGATCCGTCGCCGTCGAAGTCGGCGCGGGGGTCGCCGGCGTCGAAGAGGGTCTGGAACTCGAGGAAGTCGAACAGGTCGAGGGCGCAGTCATCGTTCAGGTCGGCGGCGCAGGATGGCCGGGGCCGCCATCGCGCGATGTAGCCGGGCTGTGGGTCGCCGGGCAGCCTGAACAACCTGGGGAAGTCGCCGCCGACGTGCAGGGCGGGTCCGTCGCCGGCGTCGAACACGCCCAGCACGCGGCCGAAGGGGTCCGGAGCGTTCTGCAGATCCTGGCCCCGGCCATCGACGATGCGGCCGACGGCGAGCAACCGCCCGGTCTCGCTCCGGTAGCGGCCGGAGATATAAAGCTCTTCTCCATCGCCGTCGTCGAATGGGAGGATGTCGGCCACCTGCGTGGCGATAGGTGGGGAGATGCCCACGCCATCCCAACGCCCGCCGTCCCACCAGGCGAAACCGGACGCGAAGACATCCCCAGATCGTGACATGGTGAAGTACCCGCCGGCGTAGAGGCGTTCACCGCTGCCATCGTTCCACGCCGTGAGCGGCCAGATCTGTTCGGTCCAATACGTCTCGTCTGGGCCGGACAGACGCGACCATGTGTCGCCGTCCCAACGGGCCACGCCTGGCACGCGCCGCGCGCCACTGCTCTGATAGGTGAGAGCCGCGTGCAGGTGGCCTTGGGAGGTTTCCAGTCCATTGACCGTGGTGTTGATATCCCCGCCGTCGCCAACGGCCGACCATGCCGCGCCGTTCCACCGCGCGACGCGGTTGGCCGGAACGCCGCCCATCTCGGTGAACGCACCCGACGCGTAGAGTGCCTCGCCGGAACCGTCGTCGTGCGCGTGAAGGTCGTTCACTCGGTCGTTGGCGCCGATGTCATCCGGCCCGGCCATCGCCGACCACTCGACCCCATCAAAGCGGGCGATGTGGTTGGCTTGGAGGCCAGCCGCCATCGTAAAAGCGCCGCCAACGTAGAGCGCGGGGCCAGCGCCGTCGTCCCACACCCGCAGCGCATTCACGTACGCGTCGAGTTCCGACGCCGGACCCACAAGCCCGGGCACGGCGTGCCATCGCTCGCCGTCCCAACGGGCCAGATAGGGCGAGCGTTGCCCGCCGGCGGTCAGGAAGTCTCCACCGACATACAGCATCGGCCCATCACCTGCATCAAAGGTGGTCATCGCTCGCACGTTGCCGTCCAGGCCCAGGCCATCGGGGCCGATTAGTGGCAGCCAGTCGCCGCATCGCGGCCCGATCTGGGCGAGGGCGTTCGTGCCTTGGTGGGTGGCGAGCGTGACGAGCAGGACGGTTGAGAGCGCGAGTTTGGACAAGGCGTTTCCTCGTTCTGGGTGATGTCTTGGAGCGGTATGGGCCCAATTGGTTCGGACCAATGTATCCGGATTCTGAATTGATGCGAGAGCGATCGGGTCTGGATGTGATGAAATAGCCCGGGCTCGCGCCCGGGCCTCGATCGAATCAGGGACGTGAATTTGCCTCAGCAGCCCGCGTCGAACTCGTTCTGGAACGCCAGGAAGTCGAACAGGGTCAGCGAGCCGTCACCGTCGAAGTCGGCGATGGGGTCGCCGCTGTCGAAGGCGTTCTGGAATGCCAGGAAGTCGAAGAGGGTGAGTGAGCCGTCGCCGTCCAGGTCGGCGCGGCAGGTCGGGTCGTCGCTGATGACCTGGACCCGAACGTCATCGATGAACCAGAGGTCGGTCACGTCGCTGCCCGGCGTGGTGAAACGCACCTGGAAGGTGTCGCCATAGGCGTCCAGCGGGATGGGCGTGGCGCTGGCCACGAAGGTGGTCTGGTCGCTGCCATCCGAGACGACCTCGGTCAGGTCACGCCACTCGCCCAGGAAGCCGCTGTAGTACTCGACCCTGAGCGTCTTGCCCGACTCCACGCTGCGGTGCTGGCTGTGGAAGGCGACCTCGACGGGCATGTCGGGCAGCAGCAGCGGCGACACGTTGACGCGAGCCGAGGTGAGCGTGGCGTCGTTGAGCATCAGCAGGCTGTAGGGATCGCTGGGCGGGTTCTGGCCCAGAGAGGTTGGCCCGGTGCTGGCGGAGACCTCGATCCACTTGTCGGTGTCCAGGGCGAGTTCGGGGAAGTCGTCCTCGAAGGGCAGGTCGAATGCGGCGGCCTGGCCGTCCGTGCCGATGACCACGAGCGCGAAGTCGGCGTCGCGGGTACCAGTCTCACGGTGGCCGTCCTGGTTCAGGTCGGCGGCGATGACCTCGACGGTCCATGTGCCGGCTTCGGGAACGTTGACGAACACGTTCTCGACCGTGTTGACCGTGTCGGCCGAGCCGCCTGTGGTGCTCCAGATGCCGGCGTTCAGTCCGCCGTTGCCCCAATAGGTCTGGCCGCTAGGGCTGGTGACCCGCAGGTCGAGGTTGTTGATGCGGTGCTGCGTGCTCGAGGTCGTGCCCTGGGGGTCGGACCAGGTGAGCGTCGTGCGCAGCTCGGGCGTACCGGCGGGCACCTTGAGCTGGTAGACAGCGCTGTCGAGCTCGGTGAGGATGTCCTCCTCGTTGACGATGAAGATCTGGTCGCGCTCGTCATAGAGCGGGCGCAGGTCGGGCATGCCCCAGCCCTGCTTGGCGCGGGCCTTGTCGTTGCCGATGCTCGTGCCGGTGAAGTTGTACGGGTCGGCCGAGGCGATCATGAGCGCTTTGGCGGTGGTGAATGAGGGACGCTCGTCGAACACGTCGCCGCCCGAGGTGGTGTTGCCGAACACGCCCTCGGCCCACATCTGGAAGAGCAGGCCGAAGTGGCCGGCGACGATGGGCGTGGCGCCGCTCGTGCCGCCGAACTCGGTGTACGCGGTGGTGCTCGAACTGGTGGCGGCGCGGGTGCTGTCGTAGAAGTGGGTCAGGTCGGGCTTGATGCGGCCGTCGGCGGCTGGCCCGCGGCTGGCGCCGCTGCACCAGCAGTCGTCGCCCTTGGTGAGCGTGTTGCGGTGCACGACCCCGCCGACGGAGACAATGTTCTTGGCCCATGCCTCGGGGCGGGACTGCTGGTTGCCGTTGTTCGACTGGCTCTGCGTGATCAGGATGTCCATGTCGAAAATGATGCGATCCATGGCGCTGCTGGCCGTCGAGTAGGCGGTGGTCAGGCCGCTGCCCCAGCTATTGCTCTGGTACACGGCGCGATAGGGCAGCGTCGGGTTCACGAGCTGGGCGGTGTGCGAGTATCGGTTGCTCACGAAGCTGTAGCTGGCGAAGATGCCCTGGGCGTCTGGCACCATGCCCCGGGCGATGCTCGAAGCGCCCTGGGCGAAGTTGATGCTGTAGGTGCTGGTGCCGTGGCTGTCGATGGGGGCGCTGCCGTGCAGCAGCGGCGGGTTGGCGGTGAATTCCTGGTGGTTCTGGCGCAGGCCGCTGTCCATTACCTCGGCCCGGACGCCCTCGCCCGAGTAGCCGGTGATGCCCTCGATGTACACCGCGCCGCCGATGGCGCGGGCGATGTTCATGTCGTTCTCGGGCGCCTGCCAGCGGTCGATGAACAGCACGTCGCTGTCGGCTGCGACGGCCAGGATCTGCGCGGGTGTGAGCGTGGCCTCGAGGCGGCCGACCTCGGGCACGGTCAGGTCGACGGCGGCGCCCATCGCCATGATGGACTGGGCCATGCGGTTCATGGCCATGTTGCCGTCGGTGAGCAATTCGATGGAGTACCGGGCCGTGGCACCGGAGAATCCGCCGCCCATCACGAGCGGTTGGAGGATTTCCTCTTCGAGCTTGTACGCTGGCTGGTACGCGCCCACCCAGCGGACGATGCCCATGGCCTCGATGGCGGCCTTGGCGTCTGGACCCATCCGCACGATGCGCGCGTGGTCGTGCAGCGCGCGCAAGATCGTCGCGCCCGCGGCTTCGAGCGCCAGATCGGCGGCCTCGACCGGCTGGCCGATGAACTGCACGATGTAGGCGTCGTTGCCCGCAGCGGCGGCCATATGGCCCGGGACGGCCGGCGTCGAACGATCTGGATCGAACTCGGCGTAGCGCAGGCGGATGGTGTGATCAGTCTGGGCAACGCGGTCGATACGCTGGCCCCTCAGCGAAATGGCCGTATAGCCAACGTCGCCCTGGGCCGTTGCCTCGGTCCACGAGATCATGACGGCATCGCTGCCGGGCACGTGAGCTTGCTCAAGATCGAGCACCGCGCCGGAAGCCTGGTGGAACGGCTGGCCGTTGAACGTGAGCGTGGGGTGCTGACCCTGCGGCGTTTGCAGCGAAACCGGGCCGGAAACCGCCCCGTCCGCGAATGTCAACGGCGCGGCGAGGCCCATGGCCAAGCCGCAAACCAGCACGAGTCCCATCTTGGAATGCATATCGAACCTCCCTGGATAGCTTCCGATACGGGTGGGTCCTTCCCGCAGTTCGGGCGGGTGTTCGGATTTTGGTCCCATATCTTGAATGTTGAGTCGGGAATTGGCCCAACCCAGCCAAGGTATCACGATCCTGCGCGTCGGCCATTGCCGGGGCGGAAAGTGGTGCCGAGGCTTTATGTTTACGCCCCTGAGTCGGCGGGCGCTTCGCGTTCTTGCATGTCTGGCTCGCCCAAAAGATCGAGCAGGCGGTTTGCGGTCGCTAGCAAGAACCTGTGACTCTGGTCGGAAGTACCCATAACAACGCCATCCAGGGCCTGCCGAAGCACCTCGGCTCTCGACTCAGGTGATGAATTCGGCAGCAGGTTCTTGCCGTCGAGCCAATCTCGGAGTTGCTCGGCTTTATTCGGACCGAAGCCCTTCACCTTGCCCGACTCGAGCGAGTGAAGCAATGCCTGGGCCGAGCCGTCAACGCGCTCGTTCGTGTCGGCAATCTGTTCGAAATACTTGCTCTTGCCTA
>JAUHYE010000102.1 GCA_030426395.1 Phycisphaerae bacterium | reverse complement strand
TGGCGACGAAGCGGTCGGCGAGCACGACCTCGCCCCTGGCCAGCGCCGGGGCGATCCGCGCGGCGACCAGTTGCGCCCGGCTGGCCATGTACAGCAGCATCTCGCACCGCACGTCCATGGCCGCCTGGCGATGGTCGAGCAGCACGTCGCGGATGGCCTCGCCCGCGGCCGTCCCCCCCGGCTCGCGCACGGCAACGACCGGGATGGAGGCTTCCTTGAGCAGCGCTTCGAGCCGGCGGAGCTGGGTGCTCTTGCCCGAGCCGTCGGGGCCCTCGAAGACGAGGAATCTGCCCTTGAGGGATGGGAGCCAGGGTGGAGGGGGGACGGGGGCGGGCATGGTGGCCAGTGTAGACGGCGGGGCCCGCGCTCCGCTCGGCTCAGCGTATCCCGCGAGCGCAATGAAAACCGCGTGCTCTCGCACGCGGCTTTGCGCGCTTCACCAATGCCTGATGCCTGTTCCCTTCACCTACACCACCTGCAACACGTCCTTCACCGCCTGCACCAGGTCCTCGGCCGTCAGCTTGCACTGCTTGAGCAGCTCGTCGGCCGTGCGGGCGCTGCTGGGGATGTGGGTGACGTGCATCTGCTTGAGGGTGAAGCCGTCGCCGCTGGTGGCGATGGCCTCGGCGATGGCGCTGCCCAGAGCGCCGCCGTAGTTGTCCTCCATCGAGATCACGAACCCGCCGTTGGCGCCGATGATGTCAAGCAGCTTGTCCTCGTCGAAGGGCAGCGAGTACATGTCGACCAGCGTCGCCTGGATGGCGGCCTTGTCGAGCAGCTCGACGGCCTTGTTGGCCTCGTGCACCATGTAGCCCGATGCGCAGATCACGATGTCGCGGCCTTCGTTGAGCACCTCGAAACCGCCGAGGTTGAACACGTCGTCGGCGCTGTAGAGGAACTCGACGTCGGGCCGCTGCGTCCGCATGTAGCAGCAGCCCTCGTACTCGGCCATCACCTGCGTGAGGGCGTAGGCGCTATAGGCGTCGCTGGGCTGGAGCACGTAGCAGCCGGGGTTACCGCGATGGTCGCGCATGGTCGTGAAGCTGCGGAACCATGAAACGTCGGGCAGGCCCATCTGGCTCGGGCCGTCGGCGGCGAGCGTCACGCCGCTGTGGCTGCCCACGACCTTGAGGTTGGCACCGCTGTTGATGGCCATCTCGATCTGGTCGTACGCGCGGGTCAGGAACTTGGCGAAGCTGCTGGCGAAGGGGATCTTGCCCGCCGCGCTCAGCCCGGCCGCCATCGAGATCATGTGCTGCTCGGCGATCTTGCACTCGAAGAATCGCGGCGCCAGCGCGCTGTCCTTGGCGAACGTCTCGGCGAACGTCGAGTTGCTCACGTCGGCGTCGAGCACCACCACCTGCGGCATGGGCTTGCCCATCGCACGAAGCGCCAGGCCGTACGCCTTGCGCGTTGCGAAGCTGGCCGTCTGGAGCAGGCTCTGCATGTCGAGCTGCTTCATGGCCTGATCCATGCTCGGCACCTCGCCGCTGCCCTCGGGCGCGGGCGTGGGCTCGGGCGGCGGCTGGATGGCGAAGCTATCGGCGCTGCTCAGCGCGCTGGTCAGCTCGCCGCGACGCTCGTCGAGCTCGGCCTTGGCGCGCTCGAGGATCTGGTTGCTCGCGGGCTTGCCGTGCCAGCCGTTGCCCTGCACGGCGGGCGAGCCCCAGCCCTTGACCGTCTTGGCGACGATCGCCACGGGCTTGGTGCCCGAGTTCAGGTCGTTGTCGTCGGCCACGCCGTGCGCGCGCTCGAAGGCATTGCGGATCTGGGCGGGGTCATGCCCGTCGATGATGATCGCCTCAAGCCCGTACGCCTCGAGCTTCTTCGCCAGCCGATCGGGGCCCTGTTGCTCGCTCACGCGGCCGGCCTGCCCGTAGCCGTTGCAGTTGAAGATCGGGACCACCTTGCGCAGCTTGCGCTCGGCCAGATAATCGAGCGCCTCGGCCACCTGGCCCTCGCGGCTCTCGCCGTCGCCGATGATGCAATACACCACCCGATCACGACCATCGAGGCGGTCCGCCTCGGCCAGGCCGCACGCCACGCTCAGGCCCTGGCCCAGCGAGCCGGTGGCCGCGTCGAAAAACGGGAAGCCTTCCATCGGGTTGGGGTGGCCGTCGAGCACGCTGCCCTGCTGGCGGAGCGTGCGGGCGTCTTCGAGGGTCAGCTGGCGGCGATTGGCCGGGTCCTTGCCAACCATCACGCCCAGCTTGCAGGCCGCGGCGTAGACCACCGGCACGGCATGGCCGGCCGAGAGCACCAGGCGATCGCTGGTGGGGTAATCGGGGTACTCCGGGCTCCACCGCATGGTGTGGAAGAGCAGGACCGTGGTGATGTGCGACAGGCTCATGGCCGTCGTGGGATGCCCGCTGCCGGCGGCATCGGTCATCTCCAGGGACATCTTGCAGAGGTCGATGGCTTGGGCGTGGACGGCGGCTTCGAAGGACATGGCGCTTCCTTTCACTGGCCCCAACGCGTCCCCAAGGTCGGCGGCGGTCGCCGCGACCGTGGGACGTGCCAAGTGCCGGGCGAAGGCCGCCGCAGGCCGTTGGAGTCACCCCTATGGAGCGCCGGACCGCCCTGGGGGGCGGGTGCCGAGGTCTCTTGTCGGGCGAAGCGAGCCAGTGGATTCCCGCAGTGGGATCCCTTGCCCCGCTTCGCACCGCAGAGTATCTGCCGCGCTGTGAGAAATGGCAACCCCAGAGGGCGGTCTAAAGAAGCCCTTGCCCGAAATCGGGCCCCGAATCGGTGGCTGCAGGCTCCTCGGTTTCGTCTCGTTTGCGGGGTTCCGGCCCGGTGTGGAGCGTTTCCATGGCAGCCCGGCGGGAAGCCCGGATGGTGTCGCCGTCGGTGTACCACCGGATGTGGTCGGCCATCAATTCGCCGGCGGGCCGATTGCCCAGGATGCCCATATCCAGCGAGACGTCGGTCATGGTGCTCGACAGCCGAACAAGCCGCAGGATGGCCAGGTCACCCCGCTCGCTGCGAATCTCGTACACCCGGGTGCGGACTACCCCCTTGGTCCGCAGCTCTGTCGTGAGCTCGACCTCGAGGTCCAGCCCCACCAGGGCCCGTTCGGCGGCCATGGTCACGTTCTCGAAGCTGGCGTCCTCGACGAATTTCAGCCGCGAGCCCGTCCATGCGGCATACCCGAAGTTGGCGACCGAAGCGATCGGGGCGAATCCCAACGCCGCGCACCCAGCCATGCTCAACGAGAGCGGGCCCAGCACGAGCAGTCCGATCAGGATGGAGCGTGGAGACCGCAGCATCGAGCCAGTTTACGCGCAGTTCGCGCAGGTGCCGTAGAGCACGATCTCATGGCGGGAGACCCTGAAACCGTCGGGGGCCAGGCTCGACGGGTTGCTCACGCAGCCCTGCATCTCGTACACCCGGCCGCACGCGTCGCACTTGAAAAAGTGGTGGTGGCTGTGCCCCCGCTCGGCCGGCTCGTATCGTGCGGGCTCGCCCGGGAGTTCGACCGGGTTGAGTTCCTGATCCTCCACCATCAGCTTGATGGTGCGGTAGACCGTGGCCAGGCCGATGCCGGGCACGTCCCGCTGTGCGCGGTCGAGGACTTCCTGCGGGCCCAGCGGCCCGTCGGCATCGTCAAAGACCGAACGGATGGCCCTGCGTTGGCGGGTATCTCTGGTCATCGGGTGAGTTTATGCGCCAATGGGCGACCGGGTTTCACGCCGGCAATACACTGCTGAGATGGCTCCAGCGACTCCCCAGAATCCCGAACTCGACCGCCTCTACCTCGACAACGCCGCCACCAGCTTCCCCAAGGCCCCGGGGGTGTACGAGGCCATGCTGCGCTACGGCCAGACCATCGGCGCCTCCCCCGGCCGGGGCAGCTATCGCGAGGCCCGCCAGGGCGCGGCCGTGCTGGGCGAGTGCCGCCGGCTCATCGCCCGGCTCATCAACGCCCAGAACCCCGACCACGTCGTCTTCACGCTCAACACCAGTGATGCGCTGAATCTGGCCATCAAGGGCATCGTCTTCCATCGCCTTCGAACCGACCCCGACGAGCGGATCCACGTCGTCACCACGGCGATGGACCACAACTCGGTGCTCCGCCCGCTGAACGCGTTGGCCGCCATGCTGCCGGGCATGTTCAAGTGGACGCGCGTGCCCGTCGACGAGGAGGGCATCGCCGACCCCGCCGACATCGCGGCCGCCATCACGCGAGACACCGCCCTGGTCGCCATCGTCCACGCCAGTAACGCCACGGGCGCCATCCAACCCATCGCGGACGTCGGGCGTGCGTGCCGAAGCAAGGGCGTACCACTGCTCGTCGACGCCGCCCAGAGCGTGGGGCACCTGCCCGTCGACGTCGCGCGCGACGCGATCGACCTGCTCGCCTTCCCGGGCCACAAGGGACTGCTGGGCCCGCTGGGCACGGGCGGCCTGTGGATCGCGCCGGGCATGGAAGACCGCATGGACCCGCTGCGCGAGGGTGGCACCGGCTCGCGGAGCGAGCACGACACCCAGCCGGCCGACCTGCCCGACAAATACGAGCCCGGCTCGCACAACACCGTGGGCATGGCCGGCCTGATCGAGGGCGTGCGCTACGTGCTCGACCGCGGAATCGACGCCCTACGCGCGCACGAAGTGTCGCTTATCGAGCGCTTCATCGCAGGCCTCGACGAAACCCCGGGCGTGCGTCTGATCGGCCCACGAAATCCCCAGCGACGCGTCGCGGTCTTCAGCCTGGTGTTCGACGGTACCGACCCACACGAGGTAGCCGAGAAACTCGAGCACGACCACGGATTGCTCGTGCGCGCCGGCTTGCACTGCGCCCCCGGCGCGCACGAGTCGATGGGCACGACCGATTTGGGCGGGACGGTGCGATTGAGCTTCGGGCCTTTCACCACGGCAGCCGACGTCGAACGCGCCCTGGCCGGCATCGCCCAGGTCGCTCCGGTTTCAGCTCCGGGTTGATATTGGCCTAGGCCTTCGGAGCCGGCCGCCGCCGCAGCAGCCACACCGAGGCAAGCCACCGCAGGCTCCAGCCCAGTCGGTGCAGCTTGAGTTGCACGTCCAGGCGTCGCAGCGAAGCGTCCTCGGGCTCGACCGACAAGCCCTGCTTGAGCCAGTACCGCGCCCGCGACCACTGGCCCTCGCGCAACAACGCCAGCGCGATGTTGTGCATCGCCGGAACGAAGCGGGGATCGAGCCGCACGGCCTCGCGCGTGGCGTCGATGCCCGATGCGCGATCGCTCGCGTGGAAGTGCGCCAAACCCAGCCAGTGCCAGAGCCGGGCATCATGAGGCCGCATGCGGGTCGCCCGGCTGAGCACGCGGATGGCCTGCGACTGCGCGCCCGCGTCGATCAGCAACTCACCAAGCTCGGCCAGGGCCGCGCCGTCGGTTGACAGCTCTTCCTGCCCGTCACGCTCGGCCACGCGGTGCAGCCGCTCGACCTCGGCCTCGAGCAGTTCGATCGTCCGCTGGCGATCCTCGGCCTTGGGCGAGTCGAGCAGCAGCCGCGCGAGCCGCCGCGTCACCTCGCCGTTGTCGGGCGCGAGACGGCGGGCGACGTCCAGGTGCACGATCGCCTTGCTTGGTTCGCCGCGCTTCTCGTGCAGGAAGCCGAGTTCCGCGTGGGCTTCGGCGTGGTCGGGCTCGAGCTCGAGCACGCGTCCGAACTTCTCGCGGGCCTCGTCTAACCGCCGCATCTCGACGAGCAGCCGGCCCAGGTTCATCAGCACGCCGACATCACCCGGATCTTCGCGGAGTTCGATGAGGAACAACTGCCGGGCACGCTCGTGGCGGCCCGTCTGCCAGTACGCCTCGGCCAGCTTGGCCTGCACGCCGGGCAGGTCGGGCTCCAGCCGGGCGGCCTCTCGCAAGCACCACACCGCGCGATCGTGCAAGCCGCGTGAGAGCAAGCTCGCCGCGATGGCCGAGTACGCCTCGGCGCACTCGGGCTTGCGTTGCTGGAGCATGTAGAACGCCAGCTCGGCCTCGTCGTGCTCGCCGAGTTGGGCGTGGGCCTCGATCTTGGCGATCGCCGGATACACCTCTTCGGGCTCGGAAGCCTCGGCCTTATCGAACCAGGTCAGTGCCTGGCGCACCTTGCCCGCACGCACGAGGTTCACGCCCGCGGCCATGGCGGCGTTGAAGTCTCCCGAGCGGAGTTGGTAGCTCTCGCCGAACGCCGAGGCGGCCTCTTCGTACCGGCCATCGGCTTCGAGGGCGACGCCAAGGTTGAAGAGCCAATCGGGCTGGTAGGGATTGAGGGCGATGGCCTCGCGGAGCGCGGCGGCAGCCTCGGCCCATCGGCCGGCTTCGTACAGATCGTGGGCCCGCTCGACATGGGCCTCGGCGTCGATCCAGTCGCTCATGGTCGCCCTGGCGTCCTCCGCGGGCGATCGCAATCCATCCCGCCCGCTCCATCATTGTATCGTCGGTCGGCCGATCTTCTCTCCCCAAAGCGCTCGGCCGCGCCTTCAAACCGGTCATTCTCGGGCTTTGGCCCAGCAACCGACGAGAAACGACAAATCAGACGCCGTCCAGCCCCGGCGTGTTCGAAGGCCAGAACAACGACAACCGCCCGCCCCGATCAAGGTCGGAGCGGGCGGCTATCACCCGAACAAAATGCTGCTGAAATCAGCGGCGGTTGTTGAATTCGGGCTGCTCGACGTCGTAAGCCATGTAGACCTCGCGCAGGTTGCGCGGCATCGTGAACACCCGCACGTCTTCGGGCAGGGTCTCGGCGCTGGTCAACATGTCCTTGGTGGCGTCGATCACCACGCTCTCGGAGCCGATGCTCACGATCGTCCAGGGCACGACGCGATACTCATCGCCGATGCCCAGGAAGTTCTCGTCGGGGTCGAGCACCAGGAATGGCACCGAGCCCGAGCTGAGCTCGATGATCGAGTCCTCGATCTGGCCCCAATCGCTCTCACGCGTCTTGGCGTCACGCTCGTTGACCTCGGAAAGGAGCACCAAAGCCCCGTTGTTGCGGTCATCGCCCGAGGTGCCGGTGCGGCCTTCACCGCGCCACGTGGGCTGGCCTCGATCGTCCTTGAAGCGGAACTCGTTGCCGTTGATCGTGGCGCGGTCGACGATCATGTAATCGTCCTCGCCCTTGTGAACGGTGCCTTGGAATGTATCGCCGCGGATGGGCGCCCGATCGTTGCCATACACGTGCCATGCCGGCCCGAGCACAACCTTCTTCTCGCCAGCCTCGCCATCGCGGCCATCTCCACGCGTCTCGATGGTCGCCACGGCCCACTGCTGGCCGTTGCCCATGTCCTTGCGGTCCAGCGAGGTGATGCGACCATTGATCTCGGTCGGCTCGCCTTGCGCCTGATCCTGGCGGGACATGCCGTTGGCGTCGTCCTTGCGTTTGTCCCACGATTGCTCGCGGGCCGTCCTCGCGCTGGGGAGGGCGCTCAGGCGGTCCTCCCAACCGCTCTCTAGACGGGTCCAGTCCGGGGGAAGTGCGGCTCCCTCGCCCTTGCCGATCACGTCGGCCGAGACGTTCAAAGCAACGCTCTTCTCGGCGGGATTGATCACCAGGGCCTCGAAGGGCAGCGCCACGTGCGAGCCGCCGAAGCCAAGGAAGCCGCCCTCGCGGATGACCACATGTTCGATCTTGCCGGTACCGCGGTTGACGATGATCTCCTCGATGGTTCCCAGGTCGTCATCCACGTCGTTGCGGATGTCGGCACCCAAAAGGTCGCTGCTTCGCATGAATGAGAGGTTGCGGACTTCGCGCTGGGTCTGGTCCTGATTTCCGTAGCGGTCTTGCTGACCGGCGGCCTGCGTGCCTGCCAGGGCCAAGCCGCCCGCCGCGATGGTTCCCGCGGCGATGACCACGGTCAGGGCGGTGCGTCGAGGCGTCTGCTTGGTAAAGGTCTTGTTCAGCATGGTGTGGCACTCCTTGGTTCGCCGTCCGCTGGCCCCACACAGGCCCGTCACTTCCGGCGATCTCGTATACCACACTTTCCCGGTGCGCATTGAAGCGACCGTGACAAGCCGGTGAATCGGGCCTCATTGTGCTCAATCCAACGCAAAAGCCGCCCGAAACAGGGCGGCTCTGGCGCGAATCGCGTAAGCAATGACCCCACCGGGATTCGAACCCGGGTCGCCGCCGTGAAAGGGCGGTGTCCTAAACCACTAGACGATGGGGCCGCCGTGGAGAGCGTGAGGGTAGGTCGAAAACACCCGTCGGCCAACCTGTGGAGGCATGCCGCGACCAACAATGCCCGATGGATCCCAACGACCAATCAGCCGCCACCGTCGAGGCCAACTTCGACAGCCTCGTCGGCCCAACCCATAATTATGCTGGCCTGGCCCACGGCAACCTGCTGAGCGCCGAGCACGCGGGGCTGGTGGCCTACCCCCGCCAGGCCGCGATGCAGGGCTTGGACAAGATGCGTCGCCTCCGGTCGCTCGGGCTAACGCAGGGCGTGCTGCCGCCGCAGGTGCGGCCCGACGTCGAGTTCCTGCGATCGGTGGGCGTGAGCGGGGCCGACGACGCCGCAGTCATCGCCAGGGCCGCGCGCGAGACGCCGAGGCTGCTGGCTTCAGCCGCGAGTTCGAGCAGCATGTGGGCGGCCAACGCCGCCACGGTGTCGCCCGCCGCCGACACGAGCGATGGTCGCGTCCACCTCACCACCGCCAACCTGGTGACCAACGCCCACCGGGCCATCGAGCCGCCGCAGACCACGCGGACGCTGCGGGCCATCTTCCGCGACGAGTCGCGATTTGCCGTCCATGACGCCCTGCCCGCCACGCCCGACTACGCCGACGAAGGTGCCGCCAATCACACACGATTTGCGCGCGAGCACGGCGATGCGGGCGTGGAGTTGTTCGTCTACGGCCGCCTCGGCCCGGGCGAGGGCTCGGTGGCCATACCCCGCCGCTTCCCGGCTCGGCAGACGCTCGAGGCAAGCCGGGCCATCGCCCGCCTGCACGGGTTGGACGGTAAGGGCGTGGTGTACGCCCAGCAGCACCCAGAGGCCATCGACGCGGGCGTCTTCCACAACGACGTGATCGCGGTGGGCAACGGCCCGGTGCTGCTGGCCCACGAGTTGGCCTTCGCCGACCGCGACGACACGCTGGCGAGTCTCGGGAAGGCCTGCGAGGCCCGGGGTTTCGAGCTCTGCCATGTCGAGATCGGCTCTGCCGACGTGCCGCTGGAACTGGCTATCAAGCGGTACCTGTTCAACAGCCAACTCGTGACCTTGCCGAGAGGCGGCATGGCTCTAATCGCCCCAACGGACTGCCAGGACGAGCCCCGGATCGTCGAGGCCCTCGACCGCATCGTGGCCGACGCCTCGAACCCGATTGGGGCCGTCCACTATGTGGACGTCCGCCAGAGCATGCAGAACGGTGGCGGGCCGGCCTGCTTGCGGCTCAGGGTCGTGCTGGGGCCCCAGGACCGCGAGGGCGTCGCCCCAGGCGTCATCCTGACCGACGACCTTGGGGGAAAGCTCGAGGGCTGGATCGAGCGGCATTATCGCGAGCAGCTCAATCCGGCCGATCTGGCGGACCCAAAGCTGCTGGAGGAGTGCCGGACCGCACTGGACGAGCTGACCGGGATTCTGGAAATTGGGTCTATTTACCCATTTCAACGGGATGCCGTCACCGTCTGGTGAGCCGGGCAAAATAACTCAAAAAGTTTCGATTGTCGCGTGAGTGACCGTGATGGCCCGCGCTGTGCGATCGGGAGGGAGGGTAACTGCCGATCCCCCGTGAATACCCCACGGGTGTTCGCTGTTGCCGTTGCCTTGGCCGCAAGTCGGGCTTTGGGAGAGGCCCACTCTCGGATCCGAGGGAGAGCGGGACGGCCGGCCGGTGTTCGCACCGGTCGGTCGCTCCCGTGTGCGCTCACGGAGCCGGGCAGTATCAGAACTCGACGATGAAGTAGAAGCGGTCGGCGGCGAACTGCTGGAAGCCACCGGTCGTGAGGTCGCCGTCGTCGAACATGCCGTCGATCTCGGCCATGTACGCAGCGTCCTTGCGGGTGGCAACGTCCTGGAAGTGGACGCCGATGCCGAGCGTGATGCCGAAATCGGCGCCGGCCTCGCTGTCCCAACTGCCGTCGATGGGCGTGCCATTCTCCCAGGAGGCGGGATCGATGTAGTCCTCGAAGCCATCGGGAATGACGCCCGAGCTTCCGTCGCCGATCCAGGCGCCCGTCTGCGAGCGATGGATGACGGCCGCGTCGGTGAAGAGTTGTATCTCTCGGACGAACGCCGTCTGCCGGGTGCTTCCCATGGCGTTGGCTGCCTGCGGCATGACAATGGCCGCGAGGATCCCCAAGATCACCACCACGATGAGGATCTCGACGAGCGTGAAACCTCGTGGATTCGCTCGAACCACCCGATGCTCGATCATGCGCGCGCTCCCGATCGACCGCTGATCCGCTGCGATCGCACACACCCAAGATCGATTGGGCTCGGGTGCGCATCCAGTGCGGCGCATGGGCAAGCCCCCATCTACGCGGGTCGGGCAGCATGGGGGGTCGTGGTCTGGTTATCGGGATGGAGTGGTGTTCCGATTACTCGCAGCCGAGGTCGAACTCGTTCTGGAATGCGAGGAAATCGAAGAGGGTCAGGCTGCCATCACCATCGAAGTCGGCGATCGGATCACCGGCGTCGAAGGCGTTCTGGAAGGCCAGGAAGTCGAAGATGGTGAGGCTGCCGTCCATGTCCATGTCGGCCCGGCACGAGGGCGCGCCGCTCAGCACCAGATTCATCATGTTCTCCCACACGCGTTCGGCCTCGGTGCTGCCGTCCCATACATCCATGAGGAAGGTGGCGATGGTGCGGCCGTCGTTGGCGAGGATCTTGACCGGGCCGGTCGCATCGCTCACGGTGGCCAGCCCCTCGGTGCCGGGCAGGATGTCGAAGGCGACGCCGTCGCTGCCCCAAGCCATCTGCCAGTCGAACCAGGGCATGGGGACCCCATCGAACACGGCATCGGCGGCCGCGGTGCCGGTGGTATCGACGAAGTTCGTGCCCAGCGAGATGCTGGTGCCGCCGGCGGCACCGAACGCGCCGTAGAGCGCGGGCGTCCCTTCGTAGATGCTAAACCACGTAGACAGGATCACGCGCCCACCATCATTCACGTAATCAACGATGACTTGCTGGCCCGAGGCGGGTTCGTTGCTTGGAAAATCCATCACGACGAGTTCCCACTCCTGGCTTGCCAGGAGGGCGCCGAAGTCGCTGGCGACCGCGCGGACGACTTCGCCGGGGCGAACAAACTCCGCAGCGTTCAGGGCGTAGCTGTTGATGCTGTTCTCGTCGTAAACGAGGATCTGGGCCTGGGCCGAGGTGGCGGTCAGGGCGGCCAGCGTGAGCAGGCCAATGGTGGTTTGAGTAGTCAACATCGCAATCTCTCACAAGTACTGGTGACGAAAGTGATTCCCGATGAGATACTGCACTCTCGCGGTGCGGTGTTACCAATTGTGGAGGGCGTTCGCCCCTCTGGCGGCCTCCGGATCCGCCAATTGCAGGCCCTATATCCCAATCCTCGTCAATTGCTAGCAGAGCTGTAACACGGCTTGTATAGGGTGCGTTTATACTGGTCGAGGAGACACGGCATGCACCACCCCCGCTCGCGAACCCTCGGCTTCACCCTCATCGAGCTGCTGGTGGTCGTCGCCATCATCGCGATCCTTATCGGTATCCTGCTGCCAAGCCTTGGAGCGGCTCGCGAGGCGTCGCAGACGACGGTGTGCGCGTCCAACTGCAAGCAGCTTGGTCTGGCTTGCATCCTGCACGCCAACGACAACAAGGAGCGTGTGTGGGCGGCGAACCACTGGCTGCGTGCGCC
>JAUHYE010000101.1 GCA_030426395.1 Phycisphaerae bacterium | reverse complement strand
GTGTCGGCCTGGTCGGTGTCGGTTACAGCCTAGCGACAAGGCCCACGCCGGCACCGCAGCCGGTGGTGTTCGTGCCCAAGCAGATCGAGCCACGCGCGGGCACGCCGGGTGTGGCCGAGCCGACTCTCCCACGATCGGGAAGCAAGCAAGAACCCGTGCCCGCTGCGACAACGAGCGAGCCAGAATACCCCTCGGCGGCGAAGCTCGAAGCCGGCATGACGCTGGACATCAACACCGCGACGGCCGAGCAGTTGCAACTGCTGCCGGGCATCGGCCCATCTCGTGCGGCGGCGATCGTCGAGGACCGTACCAGTCGCGGCCGCTTCCTCACAGTTGAGGACCTGGCCCGCGTCAGTGGCATCGGCCCGGTCACGGTCGAGGGCGTCCGGCCGTATGTGCGCATCGCGCCCTAACATCGTCCGCGTTTGCACCAGTTGCTCGCAGAACTCGGCGGCCTCGACGCGTTGACCCATGCCCTGAGCGGCAAGGGAAGGCCGCGCGTGCGCGGTGCGATCGGGGCCTCACCCTCATTCACCGCGGCGGCAATCGCACGCAAGCTCGGGCGGCCGGTCGTGCTCATCCACGCCCACGTCGAGGACGCCCAGCACGCCGCCGACGAACTCGAGTGCCTGGGCATGGCCGTGGTCGAGCTTCCCGCGATCGAGGCGGGGCCGGGCGGGGCGTCGGCGCAGGCGCTGGCTGGCCGCGTCGCGGCCGTTCGGCGCGTACGAGAACTCGGGGAGAAGGGCGAGCCGTTCGCGGTGGTGGGGTCCATCCACGCCTGGATGCAACCCGCGCCGGCGATGGAACAGCTCGAAGCGCTCAGCAAGACGGTGAAGCGCGGCGATCGCATCGACCCCGGCGAGCTCGTCCGCTGGCTGGGCGAGGCCGGGTACGACCGTGTCGACGCGGTCGACGAGCCCGGCCAGTTCGCCCAGCGCGGCGGCATCGTCGATGTCTTCCCCGCAGCGCCGGGGGCCGAGCAGGACGCGGCCGTGCCGGTGCGCCTCGACTTCTTTGGCGACGAGGTCGACCGCATCGCCGAGATCGACGTGCAGAGCCTGGCAAGCGTCGTGGCGATGGAAGTTGTTGATTTGCCAGCCGCCACCGAGGGCGGGGCCGAGCAGGGCAAGGGCGTGTGCTTCATCGAGCACTGCCCGACGAACGCCTTCGGCGTGCTCGTCGAAACGCTCGAGATCAGCGAGCAGGGGCGCGGCTACTACGAGCGGGTGAAGGCCGAGTCGGGCGTGATCGCGCACACGACGGTGGTGAAGCTGGCGCAGGAGCGGCTGCACGCGTTCGCCGAGGTGAATCAGTACTCGAGCACGGGCGATTCCGACGAGCTCGCGCTTCCGGTGGAGCGTCCGCCGGACTTCAAGGGGGCCGGGGCGGAAGGGGCGATCGAGGTCATCTCGGCGGCCGGGAAGTGGGCGACGGACGAGAAAGCGCACGTGCTCGTGCCCTGCGCGACGCCCGGTGAGCTCAGCCGCCTCGGCGAGCTGATGGAAGAGGCGGGCGTTGCCAACCTCGAGCCATGGCACGCGGCGATCGCCCACGGGTTTGTGTGGAGGCAAGACCGGACCATCGCGGTGCTGCCGTTGCACGAGATGCTGGGGCGGGCGCCGGTTCGCCGCCGGCACGCGCGGATCAAGAGCGCCCGCACCGTCGACGCCTTCCTCGACTTCGCGCCCGGAGACCACGTGGTGCACGCCGACCACGGCATCGCGCGGTTCGTGGGCCTGACGCTCATGGAGATCGACGGCTCGGGCAAGAGCACCGACATCGCCAAGGCGGCGGCGGGCAAGAAAAGGAAGAAGCCCAACGACTTCAACATCGAGGAGTTCCTGACCCTCGAGTTCAAGGACCGCGCGCGGCTGCACGTGCCGGCGACGCAGGTCGACCTGGTGCAGAAGTACGTCGGCGGCTTCAGCGGCACGCCGCCGCTCTCGCAATTGGGTGGCGCTCGGTGGAAGAACCAGAAGGAGAAGGTCGCCGAGTCGGTGAAGGACCTGGCGGGCGAGTTGCTCCGCGTGCGCGCCGCGCGTGAGGCCAGCCCGGGCATCGCCTACCCCGCCGACACGACGTGGCAGAGGGAGTTCGAGGCCGAGTTCCCCTACCAGGAGACCGACGACCAGCTCGCCGCGCTGTCCTCGATCAAGCGCGACATGGCCAGCCCGCGTCCGATGGACCGGCTCATCTGCGGCGATGTCGGTTTCGGCAAGACCGAGCTGGCGATTCGTGCCGCGTTCAAGGCGGTCGAGTTCGGAAAACAAGTCGCCGTGCTCGTGCCCACGACCGTGCTGGCCGAGCAGCACGAGCGGACGTTCCGCGAGCGTTTCGCGGCCTACCCCTTCCGCGTCGAGAGCGTCTCACGCTACAAGACGACCAAGGAGGCCAACAGCACGCTGAAGGCCCTACGGCAGGGCGGGGTCGACGTCATCATCGGCACGCACCGATTACTCAGCAAGGACGTGCGGTTCAGCGATCTCGGCCTGGTCATCATCGACGAGGAGCAGCGCTTCGGCGTCGAGCACAAGGAGCAACTCCTGAGGCTCAGGACCGAGGCCGACGTGCTGACGCTCAGCGCCACGCCCATCCCCCGCACGCTGCACATGGCGATGCTGGGCCTGCGCGACATCTCGAGCCTGACCACGCCGCCGGCCGAGCGGCAGAGCGTGGTGACCGAGGTCATGCCCTTCGACCGCACGCGCATCGAGCAGGCGATCGCGCGGGAGCTTGCCCGCGAGGGCCAGGTCTTCTTCGTGCACAACCGCGTGAAGGACATCAAGGCCAGGGCCGCCGAGGTGCAGGGGCTCGCGCCCGAGGCCAACATCGTGATCGGCCACGGCCAGATGCCCGGCGGCCAGCTCGAGGAGGTCATGCTCAAATTCGTGCGCCGCGAGGCGGACATCCTCGTGAGCACCACCATCATCGAGAGCGGCATCGACCAGCCGACGGCCAACACGATGGTCATCGCCGACGCGGACAATTTCGGGCTGGCCGACCTGCACCAGCTCCGCGGTCGCGTGGGCCGGTCAAGCCGGCGCGCGTACTGCTACCTGCTGCTGCCCGAGGACGGCATCCTGAGCGCGGTCGCCAAGAAGCGGCTGGCGGCCGTCGAGCAATACGCCATGCTCGGCGCGGGCTTCAAGATCGCGATGCGCGATCTGGAAATTCGCGGCGCGGGTAATCTTCTGGGCTCGGAGCAATCTGGACACATCGCGGTGGTGGGCTACGACATGTACTGCCGCCTATTAGAACAGGCCGTGCAGGAGATGGCCGGCCAGCGCGTCGTCACGCACAGCCGCATCGCGCTCGACGTTGGCCTCAAGGGCTATATCCCCGCCAGCTACATCCCCGGCGACGTGCGCCGCATGGCCGCGTACCGGCGCATGGCGCTCGCGAGCAGCATGGAAGAGGTCAACGCCGTGCGAGAGGACCTGGCCGAGGCGTACGGCAAGCCGCCGGGGCAGGTCGAGCGGTTGCTGAGCCTCGCCGAGCTGCGCGTTGCGCTCGCGAAAGCCGGCGTCAGCAGCGCGGCGGTGCGCGGGGCCGACGTGATCCTGTTCGCCGCCGACCCCCAGCCCGTGCTCGACAAACTGCACGGCATCGCCGGCTCGCTGACGAGCCTGACGCCCAGCACCGGCGGCGCGAAGCGTCGAGATGGGGACACGCTCAAGCCGCTGCACGAGGTCTACTGGCGTCCACCCGAGGCGTACCGGCAGGGCAGGACGCTGGTGGACGTGCTGTGCAAGCGGCTGGCGGACGAGCCTACCGCCGCCGACGTGCGGTGATGGCCAGCCCGCCGAGGAGCGCCAGGCTGCTCGCTGGCGCGGGCACGACGATGCGCAGCTCGCCCTCGACTAGGTCGGCCAGCCGGCTCTCGCTCGTGGACCGTTCCCGCGCAAGGTATACGTCGTACTTGGTCGTCACGGTCTGAATGTCCAGGATCACCGGCCCGCTAAGCGAACTGTCAACCGTGAAGTCAGCTTCCCAGAACGCGATGGGGTTGGTCGGATCGGCGTAGATCTGGGCGGTGGGGAAGTTGAGCTGGCCGGCGATGATCCCGTCGATGCTGCCCACACCCAGGACTCCCGCGGCGGTGCCCGGACCGGCCATCGGCGCCACCAGCCGCAAGTTGTCGAAGGTGCCCTGGGCCTCGTTGATCCGCACGCCGGTAGCGATGCCGGCCATGGCGTAATCGGTGCCGCCGTAGCCGGCGCTCATGCCGATCGTGATGGTCTCGCCGGGCAGCGGGATGAGACCGTCATACTCGAACGTGATGGCCTGGGCCAACACGGCGGGCGTGGCGGCGAGGCCGGCAAGAAAGCACAGGCTGCGGATGCTGGTGGCCATGGCGTCGGCTCCTGAATTCGTGCGCGTTCCGGGGAGCCCAGCGGCCCCCCGCCAAGGTCCAATATACAACGGATTGGGGCCGACGCCACCGGGAGGGTGCAACCAGCGCATCGCTGGCCACGCCTCGCCGGGTGACTCCCTCGCGATTCGGCTGGCGTCCGGAGTGAAACCCATGGCGTTCCGAGCGACGCGGCCGAGCTTCGCTGTGTCGCCGGGAAGTTCGGGAACACCGCGAAGAAGTTTGGACGCTCCACGAAGAAGCTCCCGCGTGCCGCACAGAAGTCCGCACGTGGCGCGTAGAACGGGAGATCTGCCGCACCGAAGCTTCGTCGCGCCGCGCCGACCTTTGTTATCCGGGCCCAATGCGCAAGACCGGCGCGACTCCAGTTGATTGTTTTGGTTGTGTTCGGATTTTGGCGTGCCGTCCGCCCGCAGCCCGGCCCCGTACCCTCCGCCCATGACAACCTTCAATACCGACCTCCACGACCGCACCGCCCTGGTCTGCGGCGCCAGCCAGGGCATCGGGTTGGCCTCGGCCGCGGTGCTGGCTTCTCTGGGCTGCCGCGTCACGCTCTTCGCCCGCGACCCCGAGCGTCTGGGCGAGGCCATGGCCGCGTTGCCGGTGGTGCCCGGCATCGAGCACGACATCGCCGTGGCCGATTTCCATGATCCGGCCATGGTGCTCGACGAGGCGGCGGGCGCGATAGATCGGGCGGGTGGGTTCGACATCCTCGTCAACAACACCGGCGGGCCCCCGGGTGGGCCGATCACCGAGGCCACCGGGGAGGCGTTCGTGAAGGCCATGACCGCCCACCTGGTGAACAACCAGAACCTGGCCAACCTGGTGCTGCCTGGCATGAAGGCCAAGGGCTTCGGCCGCATCGTCAACATCATCAGCACGTCGGTGCGATGCCCCATCCCGGGGCTGGGGGTCTCCAACACCGTCCGGGCGGCTGTGGCGGCGTGGGCCAAGACCCTCGCCGGCGAGGTCGCCAGGGACAAGGTCACCGTCAACAGCGTGCTGCCGGGCTTCACCGACACGGCCCGGCTGAGCAGCCTCTTCGAGGCCAAGGCGGGCAAGCTGGGCACCGACCCCGGCCGCGTGAAGGACGACGCGGTGGCCTCGATCCCGATGGGCCGGCTGGGCGAGGCCGAGGAGGTCGCCGCCGCCGTAGCGTTCTACTGCACGCCGGCGGCCAGCTACATCACTGGCACCGTGCTGGCGGTCGACGGCGGGCGGACGCCGGCGTTCTGAGCGGCCCGCTCGCTGTGGTGCGGGGGCCCGCGCCGTGGTACCCTGTAGAGACTTCCGTCTTGGGCGTGCGGGTTGGCCCGCTCCGCCCGGCTTCGCATCCCTTCGGAGAGCCTTCCCGGTCTGCCAGCCCCGCCCAGGGCCCCCGTGAAACCGGCCGCCGGAATCGGCGAACCCTGGAACGGGCGCCCGCGTGGGCACGTATCCACCAGCACCCCTTACGAACATCGGCACATTCCCGCGACACCGCCGGCCACGCCCGGCCCCACCCTTTGGAGCACTTCAGCATGAGCAACGACAGGCGAGATTACAACGATCGGGGCGAGCATCGCGGCGGTGGGGGCGGTGGGGGTCGTGGACGCGGTGGGCGCGGTCGAGGTGGCCACCACGGTGGCGGCCGGGGCCGCGGGCGCGGTCATGGCGGCCACGGCGGTCATGGAGGGCACGATCGCCAGGGCATCCCGCTCAGCGCGCTCGACCCCGAGTTGACCGACATCAGCCGCCGCGTCATCGGCTGCGCCATCGAGGTGCACAAGGCCCTGGGCCCGGGCCTGCCCATCGAGACGTACAACAAGGCGCTCCAGATCGAGATGAAGGAGGCGGGCATCGAGCACACCGCCGATCGCAAGATTGACGTGAAGTACCAGGACCAGCTCGTCGGCCAGGTCACCGCGTCGCTGTTCGTCGAGGACCGCTTCATCGTCGACCTCGTCGCGCGCCCCGGCGAGGTGGGCACCGGCGAGCGCCTGCAGACGCGCGCCAAGCTCAGGGCCCTGGAACTGGAACTCGGCCTCATCATCAACTTCGCCCAGCGTCGCCTCAAGGACGGCCTGGTCCGCGTGCTGAATCCCGACCAGCTCAAGGAGCTGCTCGAGGAGCGGCAGAAGGCCCAGGAAGCCGAGGAGTACGAGGACGACGAGTACGAGGATGAGGACGGCGACGAGTACGAGGACGATGACGAGGAAGACGACGAGTACGAGGACGAAGATGAGGACGACGACGAGGACGACGATCGCTGATCGACCGTCCGGCACGCGCCTCTTGGGGGATCAACCGCGCCGGTGAACGCCTACCTGGACAACAACGCCACCACACGCCCGCTGCCCGAGGTGGTCGAGGCGATGTGCGAGTGCCTGGAGAACTGCTGGGCAAACCCCTCCAGCGTCCACCGGCCCGGGCAGGCGGCGCGTGCGCGCATCGAGCAGGCCCGGCGCTCGGTCGCCGACCTCATCGGGGCCGGCCAGCGCGAGATCGTCTTCTGTTCCGGTGGCACCGAGAGCTGCCAGCTCGCCATCCGCGGCGCACTCGAACAGGCCGAACATGACAACGGACGCAAGGTCCTGGTCACAAGCGGCGTCGAGCACCCGGCCGTTCGCGAGTTGGCCAAGGGTCTGCACGAGTGCGGAAAGGCCGAGGTTCGATGGTTGCCCATCGGGCCGGGCGGGGCGATCGACTTCGAGAAGTCGCGGGCGCTCATCGACAACCAAGTCGCGGTGCTCAGCGTGCAGTGGGCCAACAACGAAACGGGTGCCATCCAGCCCGTGAAGGAACTGGCCGAACTGGCCAGGGCAGCCGGCGCTGTGGTGCATGTCGACGGCACCCAGTGGGTCGGCCGCATGGATACCGACGTACGCACCATGCCCTTCGACATGCTCACGTTCAGCGCCCACAAGTTCCACGGGCCCAAGGGCATCGGCGCGCTGTGGATCCGCCGCGGCGTGAAGCTCTGCCAGCAGGCCCCCGGCTCCCAAGAGCTCGGCCGCCGCGGCGGCACCGAGAACGTGCCGGGCATCGTGGGCATCGGCCTGGCCGCCAAGGGTGCGGGCGAGTGGCTGGCCGACCCCGACAACCGGACTCGGATCGCTGGCCTGCGGGACCTGCTGGAAACCAGCGTGCTCGAACGCATCGAGGGCTCGTGCGTCAACGGCCCGCGCGACCCCAGCCAGCGGCTCTGGAACACCACAAACCTGCACATCCCCGGCGCCGACGCCGAGATCATGCTGCTCACTCTCGCCGAGATGGGCGTGTGCGTGTCGGCCGGGTCGGCGTGCAGCAGCGGCTCGCTCGAGCCAAGTCCGGTGCTGTGCGCCATGGGCCTCGATAAGAAGATGGCCGCCGGCTCGCTCCGCATCAGCCTCTCGCGGTTTACGACCGAGGACGAGGTCCGCTCGGCCATCGACTCGATCGTCGAGGCCCACCAGGTGGTGACGGCGACCGTCTAGCTGTCGGTTACACCCAACCCCCGGCCGTTGACCGGCTTCTGGGCGGGCTACCCTGCGGCATGAGCGACAATCCCTACGCCCAGCCTAACGACTTCGCCGGTGGCCCCGAGTACCTCGAGCCGAAGACCAGCATCCTGGCCATCCTCGCATTCGTGGTGTCGGTGATCGGCCTCATCGCGTGCTGCATCCCCGGCGTGGGCCCGCTCGGCCTGCTGCTGGGCGTGTTGGCGCTCGTGCTCATCTCGATGTCGGGTGGTCGTAAGAAGGGCGGCGGGCTCGCGATCGCGGCGATCGTGATCGGGCTCATCGCCGGCGCGATCAACATCGCGCTGATTTTCGGTGCGGCCGCGGCCGGTCGAGAGTGGAGTGCGCTGGGCGACGTGATCGAGTCCGTCGAGGCCCGCGACCTCCAGCAGACGCAGGGCCATCTGGTTAGTTCGCAGGCCCAACAGCTCGACCAGGCGCAACTCGACGCTTTTGCGAATGCCCTGAACGCCGACTACGGCGCGATGCAGGCACGCCCCCAGGGCGTATGGGAACTGCTGATGCTGGTGGTCGAGGTTGGCCAGAGCATCGAGCCAATGCAACTCGATGTCCAGCAGGAGTATCCCGCCGGCCAGTACAGCCCCGCGCCGCTCGCGCTGCCATTCGACAACGGCACGGTGCTGTTCATGCTTGTGATCCCGAGCCAGGGCGCCAGCAGTGGACGCGTTTTGTACAACATCGCGTTCGAGGCGTCCGATGGCTCGCTCGTCTGGCTGCTACCCCCGCCGAGCGGCCAGGGTGCCGCGCCAGTTCCCTCCCTGCCAAGTGGAGGGGCGTCCGACCCCGCCGACCCGGATGGCGACGGCGAGGGCGACGAGCCCGGCGAAGGCTGACCCATGCCGCCCAGCGCCAAGGACGGACCGATCCTGCGCGTCCAAGGCGTGCGCAAGAGCTTCGACGGGCGCGAGATCCTCAGCGGCATCGACCTCGAGGTCATGCCGGGCGAGACCATGGTCATCATGGGTGGCTCGGGCTCGGGCAAGAGCACGATGCTCCGCTGCATGATCGGCTCGCTGCCCACCACCGCGGGTTCCATCGAGGTCTTCGGCCAGAACATCTGCGGCCTGAACGAAGAGGCACTGAACAAGGTTCGCCTCAAGTTCGGCATCCTTTTCCAGAGTGGGGCGCTCTTCAACAGCATGACCGTGGCCGAGAACGTCGCGTTACCCCTGCAGGAGCACACGCGGCTGAGCCAG
This sequence comes from Phycisphaerae bacterium, assembly GCA_030426395.1. Classification (GTDB taxonomy): domain Bacteria; phylum Planctomycetota; class Phycisphaerae; order Phycisphaerales; family UBA1924; genus JAHCJI01. The sequence continues at coordinate 2,976 of JAUHYE010000101.1, read as the reverse complement.
GAGATCATCGACATCCAGGTCAAGATCAAGCTCGAGCAGGTGCAACTGCGCGAGGCGGCCGACCTGTATCCGGCGCAGATTTCCGGCGGCATGAAGAAGCGGGCTGGTCTGGCCCGAGCGATGGCCCTCGACCCCCAGTTGCTATTTTGCGATGAGCCGAGCGCCGGGCTCGACCCCATCACCAGCGCCCAGATCGATCGCCTGCTGCTCGACCTGACCAAGAAGCTCGGTATCGCCTGCGTCGTGGTGACCCACGAGATGGATTCGGCCTTCGCCATCGCCGACCGCATGGCCATGCTCGACAAGGGCCGGATGCTGGCCGTCGAGCCCAAGGCATGGTTCGAGCGGGTCCGCGACGTGCCCGACGCGGAGGTCAAGTTGCTGAGCGAGGACGAGCAGATCATCCACCAGTTTTTACGTGGGGCGGCCGAGGGCCCGCTTAGCGAACGCCAGAGCGAGAGCGACTGGGAGCAGGACATCCTGGGCGCTCGCCCCCGCGTCCCCGGTGTGCGCAGCGTCGAGGCCTCGCGTATCGTTCCCAAGACCGAAGACGAAAGCGTGCTCACCAGGCTCCGCCGCATCCTGCGAGCCTGACACGCCAAGAAAACCTCGCGGGTATTCCGTAGGAATGGAAGCCCGCCGAAAGGGAGCAGGGACGCCATGCCGCCGCCCGGTGGACGAAACGCGATCGTAGGAGCGTTCTTCATCGCCGCCGTGGCGCTGGCGGTGATCGTGACGGCCGTGCTGAGCGACCTCACGTCGGCCCTCGTCTCGACCACTCGATATGTTGTCAGGTTTGAGCTCTCGCACAACGCCGGCCTGCTGGCGCCGGGTGCCGAGGTGCGTGTCGGCGGCATGAAGGTTGGCAAGGTCAGCGACATCCGCCAGGGCGAGGGCGACCACCTCGACGTGCAGATCGACGTTGATACCGATCTCGAATTGCACGAAGATGCGATTGTCCGCCTCGAGGTGCCAGTCCTTGGCACGGGCACGGTCATCAATTTCATCAGTGTGGGGACGGGCCAGCGTGCCAGCGAGGGCACGCAGTTCATGGGTCGGCCCTCACCCGGCCTGCTCGCCCAGACTGGCCTCAACGACGACGACATGGAGAACATCCGCCGCTCCATCGAGTCGCTCTCGGTTACGAGTTCCCGCGTGAGTCGGATCCTCGAGGACGTCGAACCGCGCGTGGGCGAGGCCGTCGACGGCATCAATGCTGCGCTCAAGGACACGCAGTCGATCACCAGCAACATTCGCGAACGCTTGCCGCGTATGGGCGACCAGGTCGAGGCCGTCCTGACCGACGTGCGTTCTAGCGTGGAGGTCTGGACCGGCTTGGCTACGCGTCTCGACGAGCGGACCGTCGAGCTTGCCGCCGTTATTGAGAGCGTGCGCGACACGATCGACACCAACCGGCCCAACATCGATCGCGTGCTGGCCGACTTGGCCGACATCACGACGCGCACGAACGAGGAGATGATGCCCGCGGCGCTCGAGACCGTCGAGAACGCGCGAACCGCCAGCGCCGAGGGCGCCCAACTCGCCGCGGATGCCAGGGCCCTGTTCGAGGCCGAGGCGCCGGGCCTCCGCCGCACGTCGGCCAATCTTCGTTTGGCCAGCGACCAGGCCAAGCTCACCATGCTCGAGGTCCGCCGCAGCCCGTGGCGGTTGCTCCAGCGCCCGACCACGCGCGAACTGGAGGGCGAGCTGATTTACGACGCCACGCGGTCGTTCGCCCAGGCCGCCAGCGACCTGCGCGCGGCCAGCGAGAGCCTTATCTCGCTGAGCACCGACGATCGCGGCCCGGTCGACGTGCCGGGCCGGCAGCGTGCGATCGAGGAGTTGCACGAGCAACTCATGAGCAGCTTCGGGCGATACCGCCAGGCCGAGCAGGAACTGCTCGACCGAGCCCTGGAATTGGGCGCGGTCGAGCCTGCCGGCCCGAGCAATCGCGGCGGCTGACCCGCTTACTCGCAGCCGGCGTCGAAGGCGTTCTGGAACACCAGGAAGTCGAAGATGCTCAGCGCACCGTCACCGTCGAAGTCGGCCCGCAGGTCGCCCTGACCGAACAGCGTCTGGAACGCCAGGAAGTCGAAGATGGTGAGCGCTCCATCGCCGTCCAGGTCGGCCGCGCAGCCCGCGGGGGCGAGGAACGGGCTCTGGCCGACCTCGTCGCCGATGAACGTGTTGCGCTTGAGCACCGTGGCGAAGGTCTGCTGTTCGACCAGATCGACCAGATCGCCCGGGAGGTACGATCGGTACCAGAAGCGGTCGCCGTCACGCAGGCGTGTGAACTGGTCGACAAGGATCTTGCTGAGCGTCTCGCCGGCCAAGCCGCCATTGATCGCCGGCTCGCCAAGCAAACCCACCCACGGGTCGACGTGTTCGCAATCGACGTACACGTCCGCGAATCGTTGCCACACCTCGGGGTCGGGGTTGATGCCCTCGAAGTCGGTCACGCGGGTCATGCCGTAGGAATCACGCAGCGTGTTGTAATCAGGCAGGCCGTGATCGCGACCACGCTGGATGTTCAGCGATGCCAGATCGAATCCGCCGTAGCCCGGCATGCCGAAGAGAAAGTTTCGCACCTCGCCGACGATCATGGCGTCGAAGCTTTGCGCGGGCGTGAGCGACATGCCTCGCAAGACGCTGTCGATACCGTTATCGCCGATCTCCTCGGGCTCGAAAAACGCCTGGGCCAGTGACAAGTGGCCCTCGGGCGCCTCGTTGCCCTGGCTGTCCATGCGCGGCAGGAACAGCGGCAGCATAGTGTGGCCCATGCGGAAGCCGGCGGTCGCGAACTCATTGGCGATTCCCGCGTCGACGGATGAGTCGTAGCCGGTGTATTCGGGGAGCGCGTCGGCCCCCAGCAGGATGGGCAGGAACTCGTTATACGTGATCGACTGCATGATGCCGGTCACGATCGCCTTGGCATGCTCGTAGATCTCGTCCCCGGTGAAGCCCGGATTCGCCGCG
>JAUHYE010000100.1 GCA_030426395.1 Phycisphaerae bacterium | reverse complement strand
ACCGATACTCATCAAATTGCCCGCCGGATCTCGACACCAATAAGGACACATCATCGCTGTGCCGGTTCGCAATAACAACGTCAAGCAGGCCGTCACCATTGAAGTCCGAGGAGGAAACGCCGTAGGGTCCTTGGCCAACCGCATGTACGTTCTCTGGCTCGAAGCTCCCTCCACCTTCCCCTTTGAACACCGAGATTGAATTTGTGCCGTCACGATTGGCGACCACTATATCCACGTTTCCATCTCGATCCAGATCCCGAAGATGGATCGTGAAAGGACTGTGTAGCGGATCTATTCGCTGTTCGGGGTTGAACGAACCGTCGCCGCGACCCAGCAAGATACTGATGTCGGTGCTCCCGGCATTCGTGACCGCCATGTCGAGAACACCGTCCCCGTTCAGATCAGCGGCATCCAGCCAAAAGGGGCTAGAGCCAACAGCTTGTGTGTGGGGATCCTGAGGCGGGAAAGTGCCGTCACCATGACCAATCCAGACGGTTACGCTGTCTCCTTCATCGTTTCCGACAGCGATGTCTAGATGCCCGTCACGATCAAAGTCTCGCACCAATACATTTGTGACTGCTGGCGTACCAAAGAAATCGGCTACGTCAAAGACGCCTGTGCCATCGTTGACTAGGACTAGACCACTCGGCCCCCAGTTTCGGCGGACGGCAACCAGATCAAGGTCTCCGTCGCCGTCAACATCACCCGCATCGATCGAGCGAAACTGACCACCGGTAGATATATATGCATCTGCAAATTCTAGCGTTCCGTCTCCATTGCCGTGAAAAACGCGCAAAATCCTGCCGTAATACGCGACGGCAATATCAACTCGGCCATCACCGTTGAAGTCTCCGTCGACAGCCGAGTATGGTGATGAGCCATGTGCATAAACTGACGGTGGCCCAAAAATCTGGGCGGGATCGCATTCTTGAGCGACTGCCGTTGGTCCAATCCAGCCAACCCCCAGCATAACTGTGGCAGCCAGCACCACTCGCCCCAGCCCGGCGAACACCGCGCGACCACGATCCGCGTCTTTCATCATCATCGAAGTTCCCCCTTCCGCCGCCGCCGCGGCCGGCCCGGCGAGCACCGGGCCGGCCAACGCCAACAGAGCCAAGGTACCAGAAACGCGGCCCCGGGTCAACCCCAATCCGCCCATCTCGGAACACAAGCCAACGCCATCCACATATGAGAACGCCCGCCATGGAGCGGCGCAGGGTGAATGATGGCGTCTTCGTGCGATCCCAGGCCCCCCGCGTCACCGCGGGGGTTCGTCAAGACCCGTTGTGCGAAATCAAGCCCCCCTCCGACCTCGCTTCGCTTCGGCCACCTCCCCCGCCGGGGGCGGGGGAGGCATCAGATCCCGGCCCACGCCCCACGCAGCACCCCATTCTCGGACGCCCACCCGCACCCCGGGCCCCACGACTCACCAAAACAGTGAGGCCGCGGCCATGCCGGGAGGTCCTCCGGACGGGTCGAAAGCCTCTCCGGACCAGTGGGGAGCCCCTCCGGACCAGTGGAGAGCCTCTCCGGACCAGTGGGGAACGGCTCCGGACCAGTGGGGAGCCCCTCCGGACCAGTGGAAAACGCCTCCGGACCAGTGGGGAGCCTCTCCGGACCGGTGGAAGATGGCTCCGGACCAGTGGGGAGAGGCTCCCCACTGGAGGAAAATCGTTCCCGAGCGAAGAAAAGCCGTACCCGGAGCCTTCGAGATCGTTTTCTGTTCGGATCGATTCGGCGGGCGTTTGGGAAGGAATGGGCAATAGGTAATGGGCATCGGGGAATGGGGTCGGAGGGGATGGCGGGCTCCGGGTTACCAGCCCATTGCCACCCCCTTCGAGCCCTTCGCGTTGGAGAAGAGGTCCGGCCGCTCACGCGACCGGCTCGGAAAGAGGGAAGAAGGCCGGGTGCTCACGCCACGGCTCGGAAAGAGTCCCGCGGCGCGAGTCCGCCGCGCACGTTCGGAGGGCGTACCCCGCACGGAGTGCCCCCGCCGCCGAGGCGACAAAGCTCCCCCTTCCCCGCCTCCCAACCCTTCACCCTACCCCACCTCCCGCTCCTCCTACCTCGCCGCAGGAGGGCTCCGCCCGACGAAGGCGAAACTTCAGCACCCCGCGTCGAACGCGTTCTGGAACGCGAGGAAGTCGAAGAGGGTGAGGGCGCCGTCGCCGTCGAAGTCGGCCTCGGGGCTGCCGGCGTCGAAGAGGTTCTGGAACGCGAGGAAGTCGAAGAGGGTGAGCACGCCGTCGCCGTCGAGGTCGGCCGGGCACCCCCCACCGCCACCCACCGCCGTCGCGGTCAGGCGGACGATGGCCTCGGGGCGGTCGGGGTCGTTGCTGACGATGCGCAGCTCGGTGTCGATGGCGCCGGCGGCGGTGGCCACCAGCATGATGGGCACGAACTCGGTGGGCGCGCCCGCGGGCACGGTGTACAACTCCAGCGGCGTCTCGAAGGGGTCGGGAACCACAACGCTGAAGCGCAGCGGCTGGATGCCATCGGCGGTCCACAGCGCGACGCTGGCGAGGTTGCCCACGGGCAGGTCGAGGATGGTTTCTTCGCCCACCTCGACCTCGCCATAGTTCAGCGACGCGAGCGTCCCGACCTTGGCGGGCACGAGCAGGTCGAGGAAGACGGGCAGGTGGCCCAGCGTGCCGCCGGGCGCGTCGCGCAGGGCCTGGGCGATCGTCGCGCCGACCATCGCGTTGCCGGCGGTGCGGATGGGGCCGTCGAACGTGCTGCCGTCGTTGCCCCACGAGCGGTAGCTGTGATTGGGATCGTCGAACGTCGTGCGGCTGAACGGGGTGGTGACGTCGCCGAGGTACTCGAGGCCGTCGCCGTCGAACAGGTCGTCGTTGACCAGGATGAGGTCGAAGCGGTCGTCCATCTGCGAGGTGGGGTCCTGCGTGTGCAGGAAGCGGAACAGCGCGCTGTTGTTCCACGAGCCCGGGCTGGCGATGGGGTCGAAGAAGCGGCCGTTGTTGTCGGCCTGGGAATCGATCAGCTCGCCGTAGGCGTCCTCGCTTGAGGATTGCATGTTGAAGTCGCCCAGCAGCATGATGTGCGTGCCCTGCGGCAACGCCTGGGCGTCGTCACGGATGGCGCGGGCCTCGGCCTCGCGGCGGTCCCGATCGCTCCCGCTCGTGCCCGCCTTCATGTGCGTGCTGTAGAGGCTGAGCACGGGCGCGTCGTAGCCGGCGATGGCCAGGTCGTAGCGGATGGTGTGGCGCGGGGGCAGGGGCGTGCCGCCGCCGGGCGAGGCGACCACAACATCGAGAATGGCGGCGCGCGACGTGCGGTAGAGCAGGGCGCTGTCGGTGGTCGGGCCGTCGATGAAGGGGGCCAGGGCCCAGTCCTGCCCGCCGCGCGTGTCGGCGTTGAGGATGCCCGGCAGGCGGGCGGCCGCCGCGGCGCCGGTGACCTCCTGGACCACGAGCACGTCGGGGCGCAGCGAGCGGCCCTCGAACTCGGCGAACAGCGACGTGCGCATCGCGGCGTTGCGGTCGGCGTCGGTGCCGTTGAAGTTGGTCAGGTTCCACGTCGCCACGCGGAGCTGGGCCAGGGCGGGCGTCGCCGCCAGCAACACGAGCAGGCCAAAACGCAACCAGCCGAGTCTTGCCATCGAGAGGTTCTCCGGGCGAGCATTCTACGATTGGCCAGCGGGCGCTTGGGCCCAAACTCGGCAGAAGGCCGCCATTTTGCGCGAACTTCGCGCAGTGCGGGTCCGGAGAACGCGCGAGGAGGCGTCATGAACAGACCAATGATGACAACGGTCGCGGTATCGATCGCGGCATGGCTTGCAATGCCGGGGGTTGTTTGGGCGCAGGCCGAGGAGGCCGACCGGGCCGTCGCCGATGATCCCTGGCACGCCGTGGAAGCGGCGCGGGCGATGGAAGCGCTGGGCGAGTTGCCCGTGCGGCGTGCCGGCTACCGCACGCCCGAGGACACGGTGGGCCTCCAACAGACCGAAGAGCTCGTGCTCGGGAAGCTGCGTGCGCTCGGCTACGAGCCGCGGACCCAGGACGTGCCGCGGCCGCAGCGCATCGCCGAAATCACACCCGAAGAGTCTCCGACGCCGCGGAACATCTGGGTCGATCTGCCCGGCCAGGGCGAGCGTTCCAAAGAGTGGCTCGTGGTCATGGCGCACGTCGACGCGGTCGTCGGCAGCCCGGGCGCCGACGACAACGGCACGGGCGTGGTCGCGCTGCTCGAGATGGCGCGGCTGCTCAAGGATCGGCCACGCCAGCGCAGCGTGCGCCTGCTGTTCACCACGCTCGAGGAAACCGGCCTGCACGGCGCGCGCCTGCACGCGAGCGAGACCATCGAGCCCAAGGTCGAATCGGGCGCGATGACCGTGTTCGGCGCGATCTCGGTCGAGATGCTGGGCTACTACAGCGACGAGCCGGGCAGCCAGAAGTCTCCGCTGCCGCCGATGGATGGGCTCGAGCAGCCCGATCGCGGGGACTTCCTGGCGATACTGGGCGTGAAGCGGCACCAGAGCTTCAGCCAGGGGCTCGCCGCGGCCATGTTGGAGGCCGAGCCCAACGCGAAGGTGCTGCCCATCGACATGTTCGTCGTGCCGCCGCCCGACCTGATGCGCTCGGACCACGCCGAGTTCCTGATCCGCGGCTGGCCCGGCGTGATGCTCACCGACACGGCCAACTTCCGCAATCCGAATTACCACCAGCCGACGGACACGGTCGAGACGATCGACGAGGACCGATTCGCGCGCGCCATCTCGCAGATCATCGGCGCCGTCGACCGGCTCGCCAATCCGCCAGCGGAGCAGCCGACAAACAACGACGCCGCAACACCCTGAGGCATCGCGGCGTCGGATCTTCTCTCCACCGAAACCCGTTGTGGGGCGTGCGCCCCCTGGCCCACACACTTGGGCAAACGATCAGGCGTTAGCGTCGAACTCGTTCAGCAACGCGTCGATGGTGCCCTCGATACGAACCGGCGACTCGTACACCCCGCGGACGATCTCCTCGCGGACGCGGACGACCAGCTCGGCGCGGATGTCCGGGCTCTCGCGTTTGCCCCTGGCGGCGGCCGAGAGCTCGATGCGATCGGGCTCGCGGCGCGGTGCCTGGGCGTCGCGGCCGGGCTGCTGGCTCGCGTCGCGGTCGGTGCGGGTGACGGGCCGGGGCTCGAGGTCTCTGGCGTGAAACCCTGAGTTGATGTGGCCGATTTCGGACATGGGGCTGGGCCTCCGAACGGATTCTCTCGATCGCAACAAGGTACACAACCCTCTCTCTTCGGTAGCTGGCAACACGCATAGCCCGAGACACCCCCGAGGCATCCCGATCGCGACGTCCGTGCCAATCTGATGGGCGGAGTTCCATTTCCGCCCGACCACCGTTCTCCCTCGTACCACCGTTCCGTTGCCGGAACAGGATGAATATCGTCCCAGGCGGCACGACCGCTCAAATCTTCACGATCGCACGCCATTTTCGCTCAAGTGGCCCCCAGGGGCCGCGCAGAGCGTCCAGACCCCGAGAAAAGCCCATGAGAGCCGCTTCCCAAACCCGGACCCGAACAAAGTTTTTTTTCGCCCGAGTCCGAGAAAAACTCGGTATTTGTGCGGGCATGTGTAAAGCTGGGCAAGGGATCGCCGCCTGCCTTGTCTTGTCGGCCTTCGCGACCGGCCTGGCGGGGTGTGCCGGCGGCGGGCAACCCGGCCCAGCCATCGATGCCCAGGAGGGCCAGGAACTCTTCGGAGGGGGCGGGCCGACGGCGCGCGAGGAGGGGGTCTGGACCATCGTGCTGGCGGCCTTCCGGGGTCCGGACGCGGCCGAGGCGGCGCGGCAGGCCCACGCCCGAGTGGTCGGCGAGGGCGGGCTCCGCGACGCCCGGGTCGAACCGCGGGGCGAGGCCGTGCTCTTGACGCTCGGGCGATTCTCCGGGCCCGATGACCCAGCCGTCGCGAGCGAACTCACGCGTGTGAGGGCAGTCAAGATCAATGGCCTCCAGCCGTTCGAGCAGGCCCTGCTGACGCCGCCCGAGCCGACGACGGGCACGAACCCCGAGTACGACCTGCTGAACGTCCGCCAGTTGTACGGCCCGGGCTACCTCTACACACTCCAGATCGGCAGCTACGGACGGGCCGACGGCCGGCCGGCGACCGAGTCCGAGCGCCGCGACGCCCGGCAGGCGGCCGAGCGTGCGGTTGCCACCCTTCGCAGCGAGGGCGAGCAGGCGTTCTACTTTCATGGGCCCAACTACAGCAGCGTCACAGTCGGGCTGTTCCGGGCCGACGAGGTGGATCCGCAGACCGGCCTGCGCAGCCCGGCCTTTTACGACCTTCAGGCGAAGTTCCCATACAACCTGCTGAACGGGGCCCAGCGCATGGTGACGCTGCAGGGCGAGGCCTCCCAGCCCCAGCGCAGCGTGCTGGTGGGCATCCCAAGGCGGTAATCAGCCCCTCGACGACCCGACGAGCTGGATCCATAGAGGCTCGAGCTCGAAGCACCGCCAGAGGCCATCGGGGCCGCGTTCCCAGTGCAGCCGCCACCACGAGTAGTGCGTGCGGCTGAAGCTGTCGCTATCAACACCCACGCGGACGAGCGTCCTGCCGGTGTTGGGGCCGTCGATCGTGGCCTGGCGATCATGGATGTCCCAGGACGTGACACGGTATCGGTTCTGGAGGTAGCGTTCGACCTGGTCGATGATCTCCGCTCGGCCATCGATCGATGGGACGACGCGCACGATGTCGCCCTCGCTGCGGAAGTAGGCGTCCTCCAAAAGCACCTCGCGCAGCGTCGCGACATCGACATCGGCCACGGCGCCTATCGCGACTTTGGTCCGCTCGATCAGCGTCTCGCGTTCGGTCGTGACCAGCATCGAAACGACATATACGCCTGCCGCGCAGGCGGCCAGCACCCCAGCCACGACGAAACCACGCCGCCGCTGGTTCCGGCCGGCAAACGCCATGATTGCAATAATGGCAAGAACGCCGAGGATCGCCATCGGCAGCCAGGGCTGCTCGAAGAGGAAACGCTCGAGCAGCGGGGCCGCGGGCAGGGGCGGGATGTCCGGGGCTTGGATGAAATCGTTCATGGGCATCCTCTGGAGTGGGCTCGATTCGGGGCAAACGCTTGGCCTGATGCGCACCTCCGCCGGCTCCAGCGTATTCCCCCCAAGTGCCGATGCAGACCGGTACGAACAGCCACGGAGCGATGCCGATGTCCCTGCCCGCCGATCCGAAACTGCTGGACCGCAACCTGCGATCGCTGGCCAAGGCCTCGCCGCGCGCCGCCAACGCCATCCTCGAGTCCCAGCCCCGGGCGGACGCCGTCTTCACCATGACCGAAGACGGCGTGCCCTCGTGCCGCATCGTCGTGGATGGCAAGGAACGCTCGCTGGGCTCTGCCAGGCACCCACTGCGTGAGGCCGACCGCCTGGCCGAGCAGGCCAACCCCGCCGAGGCGGCCGTGTTCGCGGTGCTGGGTTTCGGGCTGGGCTACCACGTCGACTCGATAGCCCATCGCATCGGGAGCACCGGACTCGTGCTGTGCTTCGAGCCCGATATCGCGTTGCTGCGCAGCGTGTTCGAGCGCGTGGACTGCACGGCGTGCTTCGATACCGGCCGTGTCATCGTGCTGCACCAGGCCGAGAGCAGCGATGCGATCACGGCGCGGCTGCGTGGTCTTGAGGGCGTGCTGGCGCTTGGCGTCCGGTTCATCGCCCACCCGCCGAGCACGGGTCGGCTCGGGGCCGCGGCCGAGGCGTTCAGCAAGAAACTCGTAGAAGTGATCTCGGTTGCCAAGACGTCGATCGTCACGACGCTCATGCAGACCGAGAAGACGCTCGAGAACACACTGGCTAACGCGCGGGCATACGCCACGCATCCGGGCGTGAACGATCTCGCCAACGCGCTCGACGGCGTACCGGCGATCGTCGTGAGCGCCGGGCCGAGTCTGGCCGAGAGCATGGATGTGCTTGCCCAGCCCGGCTTGCGTGACCGCGCGTGCATCATCGCCGCGCAAACGGTGCTCAAGCCACTCCTCGAGCGCGGCATCCGCCCGCACTTTGTCACGGCCCTGGACTACCACGACATCAGCAAGCGGTTCTATGAGGGCCTCACGCCCGAAGCGGTAGAAAGCGTCACCCTGGTAGCCGAACCCAAGGCCAACCCGGCGATTATCAAGGCCTGGCCCGGTGCGATGCGCATGACGGGCGACGCGGTGCTCGATCGCGCACTAGGCAGTGCATCACACGCCTTCGTGCGCAGCGGCGCGACCGTGGCTCACCTTTCATACTTCCTGGCCCGCCACCTCGGCTGCGATCCGGTGATCATGGTCGGGCAGGATCTGGCTTACACCGACGGCCTCTACTACGGGCCGGGCGCTTCGATCCACAATGTGTGGGCTGCCGAACTCGGTGAGTTCCGCACGCTAGAAATGATGGAGACCGAACGCATCGGCCGGGCCCGCAAGATGCTCCGTCAGGTGCTCGACCAGAACGGTCAGGCCGTTACGACCGACGAGCAACTCCACAACTACCTCCTGCAATTCGAGCGCGAATTCGCCGAGGACGAGGCCAAGGGGCTCACGATCATCGACGCTGGTCGAGGCGCCGCCAAGGCGCACACGACAATCATGTCCCTGGAAGATGCCATCGAGAAGCATGGCAAGACGTTCACTCTGCCGGATAGACCTATATCCTCCGGCTCGGACATATCGGTGAACGAACGCCTCCAGACCTGCGCCACCCAAACACGAGAACTGGCAGCATTCACACGCCAGGCCGAGGCCAAGGTCCGCCAGCTCGACGCCTTCGGCGACGCCAACGCTATGAACGAGGCGGTCCGCGAGATCCACGCGATCCGCGATCAGGCCGAAGCGCTCGAGCCGGCGTTCTGGCTCACGCAGTTCCTCAACCAGACCGGCGGCCTGCGCCGGGCCAAGCGGGATCGCTCCATCGCGATCTCGGCCGAGGACGCCACCGAACGGGAAGTGCAGGCTCAACGCATCGAACGCGACGCCGAAAACCTGAGCTGGCTTGCCGACGCCGCGGACCGCATGGCCGAGTTGCTGGAGGATACGGCCAACGAGCGATCGCCCGCGATCGTTCAACGGGCCACAATCGCTGCTTCCAAGAAACTGCCAGCCGTGGTGTGGTTCGATCCAGAGACCGGTGGGTTGAACCAGAAGCGTGACTTGCTCACACCAGTCTATGAAGGCCTGAGTATTGCCGACATGACCCTTCGATCGATCGCGCGATGCGAGCGTGTCTCGGAGGTCGTCCTCGTTGCGACGGACATCACTGCCGCACAAGCCGTTGCCGATAGGGGAGCCCATTGTCTTCGGGTTTCCATCCGACCCGCGAGCGATGGCCAAGCCGAGCGACGCCGAGCGATCGGCGCTGCCCGCGCCTTCTGTCCCTCGAGTTTCCGAGGGGGTCTCGCGTCTCTGACCGTCCACGACGAGGCGTTCGATCCGGCCGCCACATTGGCGATCATGAACGAATTGGATGCCCCTGGTGCGCTCGTCCTGGCCGCGGACTGGGCGTTGCTGGATCCCGAACTCACCGACCGCGTGGCCGAGCGGCTGCTGGCCGACATCGACGCTCGGCACATTGCCTTCGCCCAGGCGCCCGCGGGGGTGGCGGCCTGCGCGCTCGCCCGCCCCGCGATCGAAGAGGTCGCCAACAACCCCAGCGCCGGAGCCGTCGCCACCATCGGCGGCATGTTGGCCTTTACGCCTCATTTGCCACGCCCCGACCCGATCGCCCGCGAGATATGCGTCTCGGTCGAGCCCACACTGCGAGACCTCGGTCGGCGTCTCATTCCCGACAGCGCCGACCGCCGGGCGGGACTCACTCCGGCGATGCGGGCTGCGATTGGCGGCACCCTGACGACCGACACTCGCATCGAAGTGTGCAACACGTCACCGCAACGTCCCACACACCTGCGTGCGGTGCTTGGCGAAGAGCCCGATGATGATCTGCAACAGCGTGTCCTGGCCTTCGCCCGCGGCGCCGGCGACGCCGCCATCACGCTCGATTGCACACTGTGCGGTTTCACACTATTCGCGTCGGACCTCGCGGCCGCGCTCCGTGACGTAGAAGCTGCCTCGATTCACGTCCGAACTCCGCTCGGTTGGGGCCAGGACGAGATCGACCGGTTGCGGTCCAGCCCGGCCGACATCATCAGTATCGATGTTACCGACCCGGACTTCCCACCTCCTTTGGAAGCACTCGCCGACACATCCAACACCGTCCTGCGAACGCCCTGGATCGTGCCGAGACTGCGCCGAAACGAAGCCATGCTGCCCTCGCTGCTCGAGAAATACAACGACGCACTGATGACGTACGGAGCCGCGCTCATCGAGCCCGATGCGCCGGAGGATGCGGGGAGGCTCGTGCCTCTGCCCCTGCCGAAGGCCGCACGAGAACGCCTCGACCGCGAGGGCAGACAGACCCGGGCGGCATCGGCATCACGCGCGAGCAGCCCGGCATGAGTGCGACGAATCATCCACTCTCGATCGCCATCATCCTCGCACGTGCGGGGAGCAAGGGCCTGCCCGGAAAGAACCGCGCATTGGTCGCTGGACGCCCCTGCGTCGAGTGGACGTTCGAGCACGTTCGGGCGTCCGAGCACATCGATCGAGTCGGCGTTTCAACTGATGACGCCGAGATCGCCACGCTTTGCAGGCAGTCGGTCTTCGAGCACTGGCCAAGGCCAGCAGAACTCGCAAGCGATACGGCGACCGTCGACGCGGCAGCGAGGAAGGCACTCATTCAGGCAGATGAGAACGGGGCCACTCCCAAGAACGCCCCCGTTGTGATCCTCTACGCCAACGTGCCCGTCCGGCCGGCTGGCCTCATCGATCGGGCGATCACACTCTTCTACGAGACCGGCTGCGACAGCGTGCAGAGCTACGCTGCCGTTGGAAAGCACCACCCAACATGGACCGCTCGCGTCGACGGCGAGGGACGGGTTCGACCCTGGGAGGGCGACCGCCTCTTCGGCGGCATCTATCGCAGGCAGGATCTCACGCCCGCGTTCGTTCCCGATGGCGGAGTCATCGTGGTTCGGCGGTCGTGCCTCGATGCGGCCGCGGCCGAGCCGCAGAACCCGCACGCATTCCTGGGGCGAGACCATCGCGCTATCACGACCGAGCCCGGCGAGGTCATCGACATCGACAACGAGATCGACCTGGCCGTTGCCGACCAGATCCTCAGGCGACGGGCAAGCATGCAGACGCCGGCCTACAACAGCACCTGATGCGTGTCTATTGGATTTTCTCGCTCCCCCGCAGTGGCTCGTCCGTCACGGCCTACGCCGCGGCGCACGCGCTGGGTTGTCCGGTCGCGGACGAACCGCTCGGGCCGTGGGATCGCACGGGCGAACCCTACAACTACCCTCCCAGCCAGGCGGAGTTGGTCAAGGCCCACCTCGCCGGCCAGTGCATGCTCGAAGATCCCGCGACGATCGAACTCGCCAAGATGGTGCTGCGCGAGATCGCCGGTGGAAGCGACACGCTCGTCGTCAAGCACCCCCACCTCCGCCCGCCGCCCGAGCAATTCTGGAAGGCATTCCCCGACCACCAGGCCGTTTGGCTCGCTCGCAACCCGCTCACGAGGCTCAACAGCCTCTACGCACGCGGCTGGACCGACGCGCTTCGGCCGAACTTCGAGCTCGACCACTACAAGAACTTCGCAGCCAACTGGTCGGCATCGCGCGGGCCGCTCACCTTCGAACTGTTCCGCACCAAGCCAAAGAGATTTTTTAAGAAGCTGTTCGACGCCTGGGGATTACCAAAAGATTCATCGCGTGTTCAGGCCGCAATCGAGTACGCGGCAGGTCACTACCACGGCTCATCGAAGGAACTCGAAGAACGCGCGCCCTCGGCCGCGCCCAGTGAGCGATCGCGTTCGCTTCCCGAGCAAGCGGTTCGGATGTATCTGGCCGATCCGCAGATTCGCGTCATGATGAAGCAGAACCGCTGGCCGCTCAAGGCCGACGCGTACTTGGGCTAGACGCTCAACGCGTCTCCACGAACTGCACCGGTATCGCCGCCCAGGGCCAGCGGCGTGATCGCCTGGGCGCGGGCTTCGTCCCATTGCGCCTGTTCGAGGGG
>JAUHYE010000099.1 GCA_030426395.1 Phycisphaerae bacterium | reverse complement strand
GCTATCGAGCAACAACTGGGCCCTTCCGCTGATGACCGTCAGTGGGTTGTTCATCTCGTGGGCCGCGCCGGCGGCCATCTGGCCCAATCGCACCATCGCGTCGGACTCGGCCAGTCTGTCCTGGGCCGCGCTGAGTGCTCGGTTTGCTTCGGCGAGTCGCTCACCAAGTCGCCGTGCCGAGTCATTCCGCGCCGCTGCCGCGATGGCCGAAGCCCACGCCCCCACCAGCGCTCCCTGGCTCTCGTGCGCCTCGTCACCGTTATGCAGCAACGCGACGGCCGGCGCATCGTCGATCCGTCCCGGCGTGATCGGAACCACTCGCACCGCGTCGGCGCTGCCAAGCCGTTCCGTCACCGTGCTCCCGAGCCAACTCTCCAGCGGCGTCAGCGAGAGTGGAGCGTCCAAGCCGCTGCAAATCTCCGCGAGCGTCCGGCTCACGCGATCGGCCCCATCGGGCTCGGTAAGCGTCGCCGCGTTCGTCATTTCACCGCCGGGCGAGAGCCAACTCAGCCGCCATGGATCACCGGCGTTCTGCTTCAATAGAACGGCAAGACGTCCGGCCGAGAATGCCGAAGCCGCCGATCGACCTGCTGCGCCGATCGCGCTCACCAGCCCACGCCCGCTCCCCTGATCGGCATGGAACGCCGCCACGGCCTTCAGCGTGGTCTCCGCCCGCCACGCGGCTTCGGCTTGTCTTTCCAGCCGGCCATGAGCTCGACCCAGCCACGCATTGGCCTGCGAGATCGAGTCAAGCAGCATCACCGGGCTGTGCGGGGCGTCGAGCCCGAGTTCGCTGCACCGCTGCGACACGATCTCGTGCAGACCGATGCCGATGTCCTGCATCTTGCCCGCATCCAGACCATACTGCTGGGCGGTCTTCACGATGTCGGGTATCGCGTCGCATTCGCCGCACCAGCCAAGGTGCAGCGCTCGCGACAATCGGTGCGCCGCGCTGGCCACGCCAACGAGCGACTTGTTCCGAAGCTCGGCCATGCCCTCGGGAGGCTGCCCATACAGCCACATCGAGTCCTGGATCGTGAGCGGCAGGTTCCAGTGTTCGGCCAGCCGCTTGCCCGCGGTGTGATGGTCGATGCCAATGATCCGCCGCGCCGCCGCGGCGGCCGTCAGGCCACGATCCTCGGCCAGCTTCATCACCTTGCCGTAGGTCCGTGGCAGTACCAGATCGAGGGCCAGCTTACCAAGGTCGTGCAAGAGCCCCGAGACGAACGCCTCGTCGGGCGAGACGCGAAGTTCCTTATGGGCTCGTGCGATTTCGTCGGCCGCGCACGCCGTCGAGACGCAGTGGCGCCAGAAGGCCTCGTGCCGGAAGCCGTCGGCGCCCGACCGTTCTTCGAGCTGTGCAGCGTGGCCAGCCATCGTGTCGTACACGGCGACGCTCAGGATTGCCGCCCGCACCGCCTCGAAGCCCAGCATGACCACCGCCCGGTCGACCGTGGTCACGCGATCGCCGAGCCCGTGCTCGGCACGCTGGCACATCGAGAGCACGCGGCCGGTGAGCGCCGGGTCGCTCTGGATGATCCGCACGATGTCCTGCAAGTCAGCCTCGGCCGCACTGCCGAGTTTCAGCACGCGCTGGGCGATGGGCGACAGCGTGGGCAGGTGGTCGATCTGCTGGAGCACCAACTCGACCTGCTGCGCACGATGGTCGGGACGGTTGCCGGCCAGTGAGCTCATACCACGCCTCCCAATGGTCGCGGTCAACGCCTGGTCGTGCTCAGGTCCAGCAGCCGTGTGATCTCGTCGAGCAAGGCCCCAACGGTGAACGGCTTCTTCAGGAAGGCGTTGCCGCCCACGCGCAGCAGCCGATCGATGCGATCCCGCTCGATGACGCCCGACACGAACAGGATCTTGGTGTCCTGGGTGTTCGGATTCTCGCGCACACGCTCGCACACCACGTCGCCATTGAGGTCGGGTAGCATGTAATCGAGCACGATGAGGTGAGGCCGGAACCGCTCGGTAAGCAGGCCCGCGTCATAGCCGTTGGACGCCGTCTCGATCTCGAACCGCGTATCGCGGCGCAGCATCTCCTGCAACAGGTCCACGATCTGCGGATCGTCGTCGACGATGAGTACGCGGCGACGCGATCCCTCGAGGGCATCGGTGGGGATGTTGTTCTCGCGCATGAAGCGCAGTAACTCGTCCCTGGGGATCCTCCGGAACTTCGAGCCCGGCACGCGGAAGCCCTGCAATCGACCGTTATCGAAACAACGGATGATCGTCTGCTGGCTCACGCGACAGACCGAGGCGGCCTCGCCGGTGGTGAAGACCTTCTTGTCGGTCCAGTCAGGCTGTTGTTCTTGGGAAGTCACGGTAAATCTCCCGACCGCACCTATGACCGGTCGGACTGCCTATCGACGCACACTTTGCCCAACTTCACACCAATACGTCCCGCGCTGCAGCAGGTATCCTGAAAAACGACACAAATTCCTGGTCGCAGGGTCCGAATATCACCCGTGCGACGGGTTATGAGTCCCCGGGAGCCTTCCCGTACCGCCGTCGCCACTGGGTCACGGCGTCCGGCTCCCGCGGATAGATCGGGCGCAAAGCCTCCGGGGAGACGACCTCCGCGGCCGACCGGCACGCCAAGAGTCCCTCCGCCGTTAAACGCAGCGGGATGCACTCTGAGCCCCGTTTTGCTGCAATTTCCAGCAACGCCGCCGGCAAGTGGCCTTCGTGGGCGAGTACGTCGCCCGGTAACAACAAGGCATCGAATTCTCCGGGACCCAAGAGATCGCCTCGCTCCGAGAACTCGCGGCGAGACAAATCGAACCTTGCAACATAGGCGGAATCTTGCTTGCCGGCCATCGCCACGACCAGACCATTGTTACAAGCTCGTTCTTGCAACACAGTCTCGATTGCAACATGGGCCGTTGGCACGGCAAGCACCTTTGCGTCGCTCAGCTCCGCGAGCACCGCTGCTGCCGTACATGCCAGACGGGTGGCGGTGAATCCGCCGGGACCGACCGAAACGAGGACCTCGTCGAGATCGGCGGGTTGAACACCGGTGTGTGTGAATAGCTCGGCAATCGCCGGGAGCAGCAGATCGTCGTGCCGATCCTGTTGTTTCAGGCCAATAGTGGCCAATATCTCGGCGTTCCCTGGGGAAAGCCGATCGCCCGTTCGAGCAAGCAGGACGCCCGGAGAGGGCACATTCGGATTGGTCGCTTCGATCGCCAGGGTCAGCACGGGCGAGGGTAGATCAGCCCTCGGCATCTGGCCCGCTCCGGCGACGCTTCCGCTCGCCGGTCCGCTTCTTGGCTTCCAGCCGGCGCTCGTTCGACCGCCGGGAAGGTCGGGTCGGGATCCGCCGCTTGGGCTCCACCATGGCCTGGCGGACCAGTTCCTTCAGGCGGTCGAGGACCTCCTCCTGGTTCTGCCGGGCCGATCGGGTCCGCTCGCACACCAGGATGAGGACCCCGTCGGCGGTCATCCGCTCGCCGCCGAGATCCCTCAGCCGCTTGCGGGCCCGCACGGGCATGCGGATGTCCAGCAGCCCCACCCGCAACTCCGCTCGGGTGTGCCGCCGGTTGACGTTCTGCCCGCCCGGTCCCGAGGCCGGGCTCTGGCGGAACCGCAGCGCTGACCCCGGCACGGTCGCCCCGGGCGCAAGCACCACCTCGTCGGCGGCGTCGCCCGACGGGTTTGGCTGGGGTTGGTCCGGTGGAGGAGTGTCCATGAGGTTTGGGCTGCGGCTCGCCCCGGGAGATGGTACCCTGCGGTTTGGGCAATCCGGCCCATCGCGACACCCAACGCCAAGGAGCCGGCGTGTTCAGGCAACTCCGAATTACCTTCCTGATCCTGGCCACCGCGCTCGCCGCGTCGACGGCGCTGGCCGAGGATCAGCCGCCTCTGCGGTTCATCCACAGTGCGGCGTCGTTCCAGGATCTCCAGCTCGACACTGGCGAGGCCGACGCTCAGCAGCCCGACCACCGCCGCACCAACTGGCACGTCCAAGTCGAACTCATGGCCCGCTACACGGCCCCGGCAGGCGAGATCCGCCTGCCGGGCGGCACCGTTCGCGGGTCGTTGGTCGACCTGGAAGACCTCGACGTCAACGGCCCGCGGCTGATGCCCGGTTTCGACATCAGCCTGCGAAAGGACAACTGGCGCATCAACGCCATCGGCCTCTTCTATGACATCGATGATCGCGTTGCGACCGCGGACGAGGACATCCAACTGGGTCAGGTCTTCGTCGCCAGGGGCCAGCGTTCCAACGTCTCGCACACCTACGCCCAGCTCGATTTTCGCCTTGCCCACACCATCCTGGACGAGCCGATCAGCCCGATCACCGATGCCGAGGGCCACAAGATCCGCTTCCGTCTCGACGCCGAGGTGGGCCTGCGCATCTACGACTTCGAGTTCGAGGTGGCTAACCTCGACACCGGCGACGGCCCCTACACCGACGACCGCACGTTCTTCGAGCCCCACGCGGGCTTCAAAGCGGCCTTCAACATCTGGGAAGACGTCACCGTTGACCTCTATACCAACTTCGGCGCCTGGCCCTTCGATGCCTCGGCGTACAGTTGGGACATCGGCGTGGGCTTCCAGTGGCGGCCGGTTGACTACGTGGG
This sequence comes from Phycisphaerae bacterium, assembly GCA_030426395.1. GTDB lineage: Bacteria > Planctomycetota > Phycisphaerae > Phycisphaerales > UBA1924 > JAHCJI01. The sequence goes on along the minus strand of JAUHYE010000099.1, from coordinate 8,195 downwards.
CGTCCAGATCGGCTATCGCAGCACGATCTTCAGCCTCAACGAGGGCAGCGGCGTGAACGAGTTCGAGTGGAAGGGCTCGTACCAGGGCCTCCACGCGGGCATCCAGATCCGCTTCTGAACGATCCTGCCCGAGCCCCGCCACCTACCATCCCGGCCCGAAAGAGGCCACTCCAATGACCGAGACCGCGTCCCCGAATCCGTCATCGACCACGCCAGCGCACCGCTACAACGCGGCCCTGGCCAACGCCATCGAGCCCAAGTGGCAGAAGCTCTGGCTCGATGCCGGCGTGCACCACCGCCCGAACCCAGGCGAGCGCGGCTTCGATGCGTCCAGGCCCAAGTTCTACGTGCTTGACATGTTCCCCTATCCATCGGGGGCCGGCCTGCACGTCGGCCACCCAGAGGGCTACACCGCCACCGACATCCTGGGCCGCTACAAGAAGATGGCCGGCCACAACGTCCTGCACGTCATGGGCTGGGACGCCTTCGGCCTGCCCGCCGAGCAGCACGCCATCAACACCGGGGAGCATCCGGCGACCTTCACCCGCGGCACGATCGACACGTTCCGCCGCCAGCTCCAGCGCTTCGGCTTCGCCTACGACTGGTCGCGCGAGGTCGCCACCATCGACGAGGCGTTCTACCGATGGACGCAGTGGATCTTCCTGAAGCTCTACGGCTCGTGGTTCGATCCCTGGCAGAAGAAGGCCAGGCCCATCGCCGAGCTCATCGGCGAGCTCGAGAACGGCGACCTGCGCATCGCGAGCGACGGCGAGTTGGTCCACGTCGGCCGCACCGCCAAGACCCTCAACGCCCTGGGAGGCGAACCAGGAACGGCCCGCCGCTGGCACGAGTTGTCAAAGGACGAGCAACGCGCCACCATCGACGACCAACGCCTGGCGTTCGTCGGCGAGCAGACCGTCAACTGGTGCCCCAAGCTGGGAACCGTGCTGGCCAACGAGGAAGTGATCGACGGTCGCAGCGAGCGCGGCAGCCACCCGGTCTTCCGCAAGCCATTGAAGCAGTGGATGCTGCGCATCACCGCCTACGCCGACCGCTTGCTCGAGGGGCTTGAAACCGTTGATTGGCCCGAGGACACCCGCAGCAAGCAGCGCCACTGGATCGGCAAGAGCGAGGGCGCCGAGGTCGACTTTGCGCTCGACATCGACACCGATGATCCAGAGATCGATGCTGACCTGCCGCCCGCCCTGCGCGTGTTCACCACTCGGCCTGACACCATCTTCGGCGCCACGTTCATGGTCATCGCCCCCGAGCATCCGGTGGTCGACGCAGTCCTGCGCACGCCCAGGCCGCAGACGCCCGTCGAAGAGCTCCGTGCCTACGCCGAGAAGGCCCGCAACACCGCCGACGTCGACCGACAGGCCGCCAAGGAAAAGACCGGGGTCTTCACCGGCCTGCACGCCATCAATCCCGTCACCGGCGACCGCGTGCCGGTTTACGTCGCCGATTACGTCCTCATGGGCTACGGCTACGGCGCGATCATGGCCGTGCCGGCCCACGACGAGCGTGATTTCGCGTTCGCCGAGAAGTTCGGCTTGGCGATCCGCGACGTTGTGTATCCCGTTGCCATCTCAGCGATGGCCTACTACGCCGCCAACGCGACGTCGGACGAGACGGGCGACGAGGGCTGGCTTCCAACGCTGGCCGACATGCTGGGTTACGTCACCAGCAACGACCTGACGCCCAAGGACTTTGAGCACGCCCTGACGCATGTTCGCAAGAACCGCCGCGGCGAGAAGCCCGTACCTGAGGAACGCCAGGAACTCGTGGGCGCGAGCCCCGCCGACCTGGCCGACACCGAACGCTGGCGTGGAGCGGTGCGCGGCCAGTGGATCGACACCATCGAGAGCCTCTTCGGCCGCAGCTTCGAGACGATGCGCGAGACGTTCGCCAGCGGCGCGTACTACGCACGCCAGGGCCAGCCCTACGACGGCAACGGCTACGCCGCCAACTCGACCGCAACCGTCGAGGGCTCCACCGTCTTGCTCGACGGCATGCCCACGAGCAAGGCCAAGGCGACCATTACCGACTGGCTCGACCAGACCGGCATCGGCCGCCGCCGCACGAACTTCAAGCTGCGCGACTGGCTCTTCAGCCGCCAGCGGTACTGGGGCGAGCCTTTTCCCATCGTCTTCACCGAAAACGGCGACCACTACCCCATCGACGCCGACGCCCTGCCCGTCAAGCTGCCGGACATCGCCGATTACGAGCCCGCGGTAAGCGAGGACCCCCAGCCTCTGCTCGCCAAGGCAACCGACTGGGTGCGCACCACCGCGGGCGAAGCCGGCTGCTCGGCCCTGGACCCTGCAACCGTGGTCTATCGCGAGACCAACACCATGCCCGGCTGGGCGGGGAGCTGCTGGTACTACCTGCGCTACGCCGACCCGCACAACGATGCCGCGCTGGTGTCCAAGGAGGCCCAGGCCTACTGGCTGGGCGATCGCGGCGTGGACCTCTACATCGGCGGCTCCGAGCACGCCGTGCTGCACCTGCTGTACGCGCGCTTCTGGCACATGGTGCTGTACGACCTGGGCTACGTCGATTCGCCCGAGCCGTTCCGCAAGCTCTTCCACCAGGGCCTGATCACCGCGTTCAGCTTCCAGCGGCCCGACAAGACGCTCGCCCCCAACGACACCGCCGAGGAGGTCGCCGAGGGCCAGTACGTGGAGAAGGGAACCGGCGTGAAGCTGACGCCCGTGGTCGCCAAGATGAGCAAGACGCTCAAGAACGTGGTCAATCCCGACGACATCATCGCCGAGTTCGGCGCCGACACCTTCCGCCTCTACGAGATGTACATGGGCCCGCTCGAGGCCTCCAAGCCCTGGAACACGCGCGACATCATGGGCCTGCACCGGTTCCTGCAACGCCTGTGGCGTCTGGTCATCGACGAAGAAACCGGCGAGCCGCGCCTGGCCAGCGCCGCCGACGCGGGCGTCGACAAGCAACTGCACCGCACGATCGCCAAGGTCGAAAACGACATCGAACGCCTGAGCTTCAACACCGCCATCGCCGCGATGATCGAGCTGGTGAACCTGGCCACGACCAAGGCCGGCAGCGTCCCGATCTTCACCCAGCAGCAGGCCCGCCGTGTGGCGGCGACGCTCGCGCCCTTCGCCCCCCACACCGCCGACGAGCTGCACGAGCGGCTGGGCGGCGTCGACCATGTGGGCCAGCAGGTGCAAACACTCTACAACAGCGCGTGGCCCAAATACGACGAGGGCCAGCTTGTCGACGACGAGGTCGAGATTGCAGTGCAACTGGCGGGTAAAGTCAAGGCCCGCATCACAGTGCCCGCCGACGCCGACGCGAAGAAACTCGAGGCCATCGCGCTCGAGCACCCGGAAATCAAGCCTTTGCTGGAGGGCAAAACCGTCCGCAAGGTCATCGCCGTCCCGGGCCGGCTGGTCAACATCGTCGCGAACTAGCGCACAACAAGGCCCTGGCGCAAGCCTGGGCTTTCTTACGTCCGAACCTCAGCACTGACCGCCTCGCGCAACGCCATGATCGTCCGCTCCATCTGCGGATCGACCTCCTCGTGCCGCAGCGTCCGCTCCGCATCACGGAATCCCAGGCGCAGCGTCACGCTCTTGCGTCCGTCGCCCACCTGCTTGCCGGTGTAGGTGCCGACGAACTCCACGCCTTGCAAGCGATCGAGTGAGAGCCCCTCGACCGCCTTCTCGATCGCCGCCCAAGGCGTCGCACTCGGCACGACCACCGAAAGATCCCGCTCGATCCCCGGGAACGCCGGCAGCGCACTCACCCGTGGCGTGGGCGGGTACGCGTCAAGCAATGGCTCGAGTTCCAACTCAGCCACGATCACCGGCCGTTGCAAATCGAACAGCGCGAGCGTCTCGCTCGTCGGCAACCCGAAGTAGCCCAACTCAACCGAGCCGTTCGTATTATCCACGAACACCCGCCCCGCGTTGGCCGCATCCATCGCCGCCGGCAGTTCACCGCCCGTCTCGACGCGCACCCGCGCCCCGTGCCCGAAGCACAACGCCACCATCGACTCGATCGCCGCCCTGGCGACACGGACGCCGTGCTGCACATCCTCGGCCTTGGCCTTGGGCCCCTCGCCACCGGCGTCGACCACCGTCGCGATCTTCCGCGACTCCTCGTTGGTCCCCTCGCGCATCGACCAGAACGTGGCCGACACCTCGAACAGCCGGATGCCGCCGTCCTGGTGCACCTGCGCATCGCGGTTCACGCGGCGGCAGGTCAGCAAACTCGGCAGCACGCTCGGCCGCAGCGTCGGCTCGGCCCCGCGCCGGTCGTCGTCGACGTTCACCAGCGATGCGCCCTTGGGCAGGAACGGCGTCGCCTTGTCCGGGCTCGTAAAGCTGAACGTCACCGTCTCATAGAAGCCCAATGCCGTCAGCGCGTTGGCGATGCCTTCCATCGCCCGCTCCTCGGGCTGGGGCGGCTGGGCCCGGATCGCCAGCCGCTTGGCCAGCGGCACCGCGCCAAACCCGCGCAGGCGCGCGACCTCCTCGATCAGGTCGATCTCGCGCGTCACGTCGTGCGCCCGCTGCGGTGGGGGGGTGCACGCCAGCGCGTCGTCCTGCACGCGGACCTCGACATCCACCGAGCGCAGCAGCCGCACGATCTCGTCCGCCGCCGTCTCGATGCCCAGCACCGCCGCGCACCGCTGGGGCCGCAGCGTGATGGGCTTGGCCTCGGGCATCGGCGCACCCTCGACCAACACTCCCTCACACAGCGTCCCGCCCGTCAGCTCCGCGATCAGCCGCGCCGCCTGCTCGGCCGCCGGTAAGCACGTCCGCGCATCGACCACGCGCTCGAAGCGGTGGCTCGCGTCCGTCCGCACGTTGTGCCGACGGCTCGCCTGCCGCACCCGCTCGGGATCCCACGTGGCGACCTCGAGCACGATGTTCGTCGTCCCCTCGCTCACCTGCGAGTCCGAACCGCCGATGACGCCCGCCAGCGAGGTCGCCTTGGCCCCGTCGGCCACCACGATCTCGCCCGCTTTCAGCTTGCGAGAAACCCCATCGAGCGTCGCCAGCGGCTCGCCCTCGGCCGCCTCGCGGATGATGAGCGTCCGCCCCTCCAGCGCATCCAGGTCGAACACGTGGCTCGGGTTGCCGTGCTCGAGGTTCAGCCAGTTGGTCACGTCGACGGCGTTGTTGATCGACCGCTGGCCCACGCTCTCGAGCAACTCCCGCAGCCACGCCGGGCTCGGGCCGATGGTCGCTCCGAGGATCACGTGGGCCGTGAACGTCGGGCACGCTGGCCGCTCACCGCCGCCGCAGCGGTTCTCCAGCCGCAGGTGCTCGCCAACCGCCGGCCCCCGCGCCACCCCGCCGATGGCCCGGGGCGTCACCACCCGCCCGGTTATGGCCGCGATCTCCCGGGCCAGCCCCATATGGCACAGGCAATCCCCCCGGTTGCTGGTCACCTCGACGTCCAGCAGCGCGTCCGATCCCTTCGCCTCCACGCCATCCAACGGGAACCCCGCCGCCGTCAGCGCGGCGTCCACTTCCTCGACGGTCAGAGGCGAATCGGCACCCTCACTCCCCAAAAGGGAAGCGAGCCACGTGAGGCTTGCGTCCATAGGGGCCAAGGGTATCGCCCCAACCATTCGCTTGCCCGTTCGCCCGCCCGCGTACGCTCCGCCCATGCTCACCCGGGCCCTCCTGCTCCTGACCCTCCCGACCCTCCTCACCCTCCTGACCGCCTGCGGCTCGGGCCGGATCGACCGCCGCACCGAGCCAACCCCCACGACCGCCTCCACCGCCGCCCCCGCCGGCCTGAGCGTCCGGGCCGAGGTCTACGTCCGCGACACCATCGCCGCCGCCCGCTTCACGCCGGGGGTCTACCTGGTCGAGGCCGACGGGACGCTCCGCGTGGGCGACCGCCAGCCCAGGACCGACGGCCAGCCGATGCCGCCCATGCCCAGCTATCCGCCCATCCTCCGCCGCCTGCCCCCGTCGGAGGTCGACCGCCTCTGGCGGCTCATCGGCCCGACCACCCTGGCCGACCCGGGCAACCCCGAGATCATCCGCCCCACCGAGGACTGGGCCCCCCCAACCAACCGCAGCGTCGCCCTCATCGACGTGCACGACCACAACGGCGCCCGCCGCTTCGCCGTCAGCCTGACCGGGGCGACGCCCGCCGCCATCGACGGCCGGGCGCTCGTGGAGCGGCTCCAGGCCCTGGCGTGGCGATCACCCCCGCCGGGGGGTTGATCTTGTCGCTTCGCCAGCGGGGCCGTGCGCGGGCTGCGCCCGACGCGGGGGCTCGTGCGATCAGGGGCGATGCTTGATCGATGGCGTACCTGGATGCGCCAAGCACCGCCGGTGTGTGCACGCCTTGGACGGGGCCGATGGCCGCCCACATCGGTATGATCGTGTCGTGTTTGGATAAACCGCCCTTAAGGCAGCGCCAGGGCGGTTCATGGTCCGAGAAAGTGCGAAAACGGCCCGAGTTTTTCATGGTGCGACGCGTTTTTTCCATGAAAAACCCCGGCCCCACCATGAAGCGGCGCGGGTTCTTCATGGAAAACCCCGGCCACACTATGAAGCGGCGCACCTTTTCGATGAAGCGGCGCGGCTTCTTCATGGAAAAGTCCGGCCGCGCCATGAAGCGAGGCGGGCTTCCCATGAAGAAACCCAGCCACATGAGGAGTCCGTGCGAGCCCCCGACGATGTCGCTACGAATGACGACACGCAACGCCAGCCGGGCCGCAACCGCCCGAGTTCGCGCCGGTACACCCCCGGTGCGGGGACGAACAGTCCCACGCGGGATTCCGGGGAGGACCACACCATGCACAAGATTCGTACCGCCGCCGCCGCCGCCGCCGCCGCGATCGCCACGCTCATCGCGCCCGCCGCCGCGCTGGCCCAGGCCTGCGGCCCCACGCAGATCTTCACGCCTCCGGCCACGTACGCCGCGGGGGCCGACCCCACCTTCGTGGCGATGGGCGACCTGGATGGCGACGGCCTCGCCGACCTGGCCGTGGCCAACTTCGGCAGCCAGGACGTCAGCGTGCTGCTCAACGACGGCAATGGCGGCTTCGGGGCCGAGGTGCGCTACGGCCCGCACGGGCTGCCCCGATCGGTGGCGATCGGTGATCTCGACGGCGACGGCGACAACGACCTGGCCGTGGCCGACCAGGTGCTGAGCGCCGTGGCCGTGCTGCTCAACGAGGGCGACGGCACCTTCGCCGACGCCGTGCTCTACGACACCGGCGAATGGGCCTTTTCCGTGGCGATCGGCGACCTGGACGGCGATGGCGACGGCGACCTGGTGGTGACGAACGCGCGGAGGGACGACATCAGCATCCTGATGAACAACGGGGACGCCACCTTCGCGCCCGAGGTGCGGTACACCGTGGAACAGGGCCCCATATCGGTCGCGATCGGCGACCTGGATGGCGACGGCGATGCCGACGTGGCGGTTGCCAACCGGACCCGCCTCTTCGACAGCGTGAGCGTGCTGCTGAACCGTGGGGACGGCACCCTCGCGTCCCCTGTGAACTATTCTTCGGGCCAAGAGCCCTTTGGCCTGGCGATGGGCGACCTCGATGGCGATGGTGACGCCGACCTGGCCGTAGCCAATACCTCGAGCGATGGCACCATAGTGCTGCTCAACAACGGCGACGGCACGTTCGCGCCGCGCATCTCGTACGGCCCGGGCATGGCGTCGCGGTCCGTGACGATCGCCGACCTGGACCGCAGCGATAAAATCACCGCACTGCATTTGAGCGAGGCGATTAACTATGGAGGGTACAGTTGGCTGAGTGATGGGTGTCAAAAAACATTGGCTGAAGATACCACCGGCCGCAGTGATTGGGAAACGATTCAGCGCTTCTATCCGTTTTTGAAGGAAAATATCGTTTCTACGCAGGCTGGCCCCACCTCGCTGCCATTGGCGGTGACCCAAGTGACGATTCATGAGCCGGAAAATGATTATGAACTGCTTACAACCCCTGTCTTTTATCTCAATGATACACAGGGCAATTTGATCCCCTTTACTCGCGGCGAAGGGCAAGCTTATCTCTATCAAAGTCAGGGCACGGCCGATCTTGAGGATGATGAGGTGTTATATCTTGGTTCACCTTCTGGCCCGCTCATTCATGCCCGTGGCGCGGCCGTGGGGGACCGGCTGTGTGTCTTTGACAATGGTCATCATCCAGCACGCGTTGGCTGTCTGGACAATTT
>JAUHYE010000004.1 GCA_030426395.1 Phycisphaerae bacterium | reverse complement strand
GCCTCAAGCCTCGTGGGCATGTACTCTGGATCAGGCGAAGCGACCTCGCGTGTGCGCCAACCAATCCAGCATCGATCCTCGCACGGATCGGGCTTTCGGCCCTTTCGAGCCGACCAATCGCAGGCGATGACAAGATCAAAGAGTGCGGGCATGCGACATTCATAGCCCTTCGCCGCGAGTCTAGCAGCCGCAACTCGGACCGCAGCCGTCGTCTTTCTTGTTGGCCATGCGGCGGGAAAGTTCGCCCACGGGCCTGGGCCCGCCGCAGCTCACGGCCTTGCCCTCGGCCTCCTGCTTCCGTTGGCCTTCGCGTTTGGGCGCGGCGGTGACGACCGCGGACGCGACGATGGCGCCGAAGGCGATCATCGCGCCCATGGGCGTGAGCACGGCGACGATGTCGGGCAGGAACACGACGGTCACGACGGTGATGATGAAGATGGCGATGCCGGCGTACAGCAGGCGGCGTGCGGGGATCGGACGATCCTCGTCCTCTTCCTGATGGGTCTTCCCAACGGACAGGTCTGCGTCCTCGGGCGACCACCAGGCGTCAGAATCCGCGATGTGCAGGGGCTGGTCGGGCATGGCGTCATGCGAACCCCTGGGGCGCGATGGCTGTTCCCCGGGATTGCCAGTTGGCTGTTTGGGCCCGGGATATCGGCGTCGCGAGGGCATGAACGATGGTACCACTCGGCCGGCGACCTGCCGAGCGGCCACGGGGTGCTGATAACCTCGATCCGCCGCCCGATCTTCTCTGGAATTTCGTGACACCGCCGGGCTTGTTTGCTGTATAGTTGGGGAGCACGGAGAGGAGAATCGGCATGCGGATGAAGAAGCCTGGCCCCGCCGGGGCGATCGGTGTGATGTTGGTTACGGCACCGGTGGCTGTCGCCCAATTCAGCCCCGTCGATCAAGTGCTGCCGCCAGAACCGGGCACGTTCGACGATTTCGGCGCCGACGTTGCCGTGCTGGGCGATCGCCTGCTCGTGTGCGCTCCGGCCGATGATGATGTCGCGCCCGATGCGGGAGTCGCTTTCCTCTTCGATGCCCAAACCGGTGCCCTCGTGCGCACGCTCGCCGAGCCGGGACTGAGTGGCACCGATCGGTACGCCTACGCCGCGGCGATCGGCCCGGCCGCCGCGATGGTCTCGGCCTGGGGTTACAACGCGGGCGGGGGCGTCACCTCAGGCGCGATCTTCCTGTACGACCCGGCAACGGGCGAGTTCATCGACGCCTACGCGCCCATCGGCACGGGGAGCGGCGACCGCTTCGGCTTCTCGATCGACGTTGACGGCGACCTTGCCATCGCGGGCTCGCCGAGTGCGGACGGGGCCGTTTTTTCGGCGGGCGCGGCGGTATTGCTCGACATGAGCATCCCGAGTTCGGTCGCGGCGCTCGGCCGGCTGGCGGCGAGCGATGGGTCGCTAGGGTCGGACTTCGGCTTCTCGGTCGCGATCCATGGTGATTATGCGCTCGTGGGCGCACCGCGTGATGGCGAAGTGGCGCCCTCGGCGGGTGCGGCGTATTTGTTTGACATCTCCGACCCGCTGCGGCCCGCACAAGTCGCCAAGCTCACCGCGAGCGACGGGGAAGATTTCGACCTGTACGGCAAGGCCGTCGCGCTGCACGGCACGATCGCCGTCGTTGGCGCGCCCGACGCCGATCAGTCCGCCACCAGCGGCGCCGGTGCGGCCTATGTGTATGACATCAGCGACCCGAGCAACCCGCGAGAAGTCGCCGTGCTGGGCGAGGCGGAGTCGGGCGTGCTGGGCAATTTTGGCCTGTTCGTGGCGACCGATGGAGAGAACGTGCTGGTGGCGGCTCCCCAATACGACGGGGGCGCCTCAAACGCCGGCATCATCTTTGTTTACGACGCGCGCACCGGAACAGCGCTCGGACCCATCCGCCCGGCCACCCCCAGTTTTGGCGCACGATTTGGCACGGGGCTGGACTTCGCGGGTCGCCAGTTGGCCGTGGGCGCTCCGCGGGACGACGCATCGGGGGTCAGCGGTGGCGCGGCGTATCTGTACGCCGCCTCCTGCGTCGCCGACCTCGACGGCGACGGCGAACTCACCCTCTTCGACTTCCTCGCGTTCCAGAACCTCTTCGATGCGGGCGACCTGACCGCCGACTTCGATGGTGATGGCGAGCTCACACTCTTCGACTTCCTGGCGTTCCAGAACGCGTTCGATCTCGGCTGCGATTAAGCGGAACAACGTTTATCGATCCGTCGACGCCCGCTCCAGCATTTCGCGACAGAGCTCTAAGTTCATCTTCGAGACCTCTCGCGATTGCGATCCTTCGGGCGCTACGGCGATGGCCCGCTCGAACACGGGCAAGGCCGCGGCCGCGTCACCCCGCATCAGCAGGGCCTGGCCCAGCACACCAAGGGCGATCGGCGAGTCGGGGTTGAGTTCGAGCGCGCCGCGGGCGTTCCGTTCACCCGACTCGGCGTCCTCGGCCTCCAGGTCGGCGACAGCCAGGTTCTCGAGGGCGACGGCCGAGTATGGGGCCACTCGGATTGCTCGCCTGAGGGCTTCACGGCCTTCGGTAAGCCGGCCCGCCTGCTGGAGCGCTAAGCCGAGGTTTACATGGGCCGCCACGGCTTCTGGTCGCAGCGCGATTGCCGCGCGGTAGTACCCCACGGACTCGGCCGGATCGTCCTGCTGCACGGTCTCGGCGAGATTGAAGGTGATCCAGAAGTCGTCGGGCTGCGACTCGTGCACGCGTTCGAGGAAAGCACGCGCGTCACCCCCGTGATGGTCGAGCAAGCCGGCAACGATCATGAGCAAGCCGGGTGGTTGCCTCGCACTCCCGATGTCGGCGACCATCGCGAGAACGGCTTCGCGATCGAACCAGGCATGGACGTCGCGTGCGCGGTCACGCCATGGGTCGGGGTCGGCCAGGCGGGCGATGGTCATCAGTCGCTCGCGCATGGGAGCGTGGTTCGAGCAGATCGTCCATTCATCGAGCGCTGCAACCACCGCGGCACGCACCGTCAATGCCTTGAGGCGTTCGGCCACTTCATCCGGAGTGTCGGCTTCGGCCATCAAGCCCGCGGCTGCGAAAGCCTCCTGGTACCGCTCGCTGAAGTCGACGCGGCCAAAATCGGTCGAGGATGCCATTGCCCGGTCGGTGCGGATGGCCTCCAGGGCCTCGACCAGTTCGAGTTCCCCAACCGCCCGGTCGATGTCGGCCCGCAGGTCTCGCGAGCCCGCGTCGGGCACGCGGCCGAGGATGGCGCGAGCCTCTCGGAAGCGGCCCTCGCGCTGGAGTTGCACGATGAACTCGAGACGAGCAGTCCAGTTGGCCATCTCTTCGCGGCGACGCGCTGCTTCGGCCACTTCGCGGGCGGCCAGAGCGCCGGCAAGCATGAGGAGCACGAGGATGGCCCCGAAGAGGGCGGCCAGCGTCGGATTCCGCTTCGTCCATCGGATCGTGCGCTCCACCCTGCCAACGGGCCGTGCGGAGATGGTCTTGCCGTCCATGTATCGTCGGAGGTCATCGGCCAGCGCCGCAGCGGTTTCGTACCGGCGGGCCGGGTCCTTGCTCAGGCACGTCAGGCAGATGGTCTCCAGGTCTCGAGGCACGCGCGCGTTGAGGCTCGATGGCGCTGCGGGCTCTTCGTGGAGAACCTGCTGCTGGGTCTCGGCGGGTGTGTGTGCCTTGAACGGCGGGCGGCCCGTGAGCATGTCGTACAGCAACGCGCCGAGTGCATAGATGTCGACCGAAGGGCAGAATGCGCCGGCCGTGCCCCTGGCCTGTTCGGGCGCCATATAGCTCGGCGTGCCAACCGCGGCGCTCGTGAGTGTCAGTTCGCTCCCACCCTCGAATCTCCGCGCCAGCGAGAAATCGGCGATCTTTGGCGTGCCGTCGCCGCAGAGCAGGATGTTGGCGGGCTTGAGGTCCCGGTGCACGACGCCGCCATCGTGGGCGGCCTGCACGGCGTCGGCTAGCGTGGCGATGAGCTGTGCGGCATCGCGCGGGGGCTGTGGCGTGCCGGCCATCTTCTGGGCCAAGCTGCCGCCGTCCATGTATTCCATCGTGAAGTACGGCAGGCCGTCCGCCTCGCCCACTTCGTAGACCTGCACGATGTGCGGATGCCGCAGGCTCGCGACAGACTCCGCCTCACGCACCAGGCAGGCGACTTCTTCGGGCTTCGCGTGTGCGCCGACCAGCAGCATCTTGATGGCCACGGGCCGACGCAGGCGGTCGTGCCGCGCTTTGTAGACCACGCCCATGCCACCGCTGCCGAGGACGGTCTCGACGGTGTGGCCGGCAATCGTCGGGAGTTGGTTGGTAGGAACCGTTTTGGGCCCGCTCGATGGGAACAGCGAATCGAGTTGGCCTTCGACGCGGCGGAGTTGCAGCCACCGTTCGGTCACGATCGGCAGCAAGTCAGGATGATCGGCGCAGGCTTCCTCGGGAGACTCGCCGGTCTCGAGCATGTGCTCCAGCAACTCGCGGATCCGTTCTTCGTGCATCGGTCCGCTCTTGGGTGCGCCCATCACGCGGGCTCGGCCGGCTTGAGGTCGGCCAGTTGTTCGCTCAGCAGCAGCAGCCCGCGGTTCAGCCGTCGCTGCACGGTCTTGGTCGCCACGCCGAGCAACTCGGCCACCTCGGCGTGGGTGAGGCCCTGGATGCGCACCAGGTCGAACACCTCGCGTTCGTCTTCCGGTAGCCCCTCGATCGCCGCCAGCATGCGAAGCACGTTGGGGCTGGCGACCGAATCGCTGCTCTCGGGCGCGGCTACGAACGCCTCGTTGAGCTCCATCGCCCGGGTCTGTTGATCTAAGCGTCGGGCCAGGTCATTGAGCTCCCACCGCATGTGCCGGTTCGCGAGTGCAAAGAACTGACGGGGGGTCTCTGGCTTGACCTCTCGCATGGCCTTGAGCAGCCGCTCGACGATGGCGCTGAGCATCTCTTCGCTTCGCAGGTTGAGCGGAGGGCGCATGAGCCGGGGATAGCTTCGCACGAGCATGGCCGAACATATAACGTGCAGCCGCTCGGCCGACCGTTCTAACAAGGCCCGCACGACGCCCTCGCCTTGCGAGTGCTGGCCCAGTTCGTCGAGGTATCGCTGGATGTCAGCGGTCGTGTGCCCCTCATCCATGGGGCGATTGTAAACCCCCTGTCCACCCCTCACGCTCCGGAAATGGAGCACACCTCAGAGGAGCACGCCATGGGCTATGTCACCACGCAGGACGGCACGCGGATCTTTTACAAGGTCTGGGGCGACCCCAAGGGGCCCCCGATCGTCTTCAGCCACGGCTGGCCGCTCTCGGCCGACGACTGGGACCCGCAGATGATGTACTTCGCCGACCGGGGCTACCGCTGCATCGCCCACGACCGCCGGGGGCACGGCCGCAGCGACCAGCCCTGGCACGGCCACGAGATGGACACCTACGCCGACGATCTGCTGGCGCTCGCCCAGCACCTGGACCTGAGGGACGCCGTGCACGTCGGCCACTCGACCGGCGGCGGCGAGGTGGCGCGGTACATCGGGCGTCACGGGAAGGGCAAGGCGAAGGGTCGCGTGGGCAAGGTCGTGTTGATCGGGGCCGTCCCGCCGATCATGGTCAAGAGCAAGAACAACCCCGGCGGCCTGCCGATGGAGGTGTTCGACGGCTTCCGCGCGCAGCTGCTGGCCGACCGGGCCCAGTTCTTCCGCGAGATCCCGGCGGGGCCCTTCTATGGCTTCAACCGCCCGGGCGCGAAGGTCTCGCAGGGGCTGATCGACGCGTGGTGGCGTCAGGGCATGATGTGCGGCATCAAGGCCGCCCACGACTGCATCGCCGCGTTCTCGGCCACCGACTTCACCGAAGACCTGAAGCGCTTTGACGTACCCACGCTCATCATGCACGGCGAGGACGACCAGATCGTGCCCATCGCCGGCTCGGCCATGCTGTCGAGCAAGCTCGTGCCCGGGGCACAGCTGAAGACCTACCCGGGCTTCGACCACGGCCTGTGTGCCACGCGACACGAGGTCGTCAATCCCGACCTGCTCGCGTTCATCGAGTCCTGAACCATTAACCCTGGAGAACACCATGCAGCGCAAGTACATCGTCTCGGCCATCCTGCTCGCCACGTTCGCCGGCGGCGTCGCCATGGCAACCGGACAATCCGGCAACCAGTCTCGCAACCAGCAGCGTCAGCCTGCCGCTCAAGACGGCCCGCAGCGCCCCACGACCTGGGCGCCCAACGGCAGCCGTGAGCGCCTCACCCCGGACAACTGCGTGTTCGCGTTCATCGACCACCAGACGGGGCTCATGAACATCGTCGACAACGCCCGGCCGGTCGAGTTCAAGAACATGGTCGTGGGTCTGGCCCAGACGGCCAAGATCCACGGCGTGCCGTGCGTCCTCACGACGAGCGCGGAGGATGGGCCCAACGGCCCCTATGTGCCCGAGGTGCTGGACATCCTGCCCGACGCCCCACGCATCCCCAGGCCAGGCCAGATCAACGCGTTCGACAACACCGAATTCGTCAGGGCCATCGAGGCCACGGGACGGAAGAAGATCGTGATGAGCGGCATCACCACCGACGTGTGCGTGGCGTTCGCGGCGCTGTCGGCCCTTGACGCGGGCTACGAGGTCTACGTCGTCGTCGACGCGTCGGGCTCGATGAACCAGGACACGCAGACGGCCGCCATCATGCGCATGAGCGAGGCGGGGGCCGAGATCGGCACGTGGTTCGCCCTGTCGTGCGAGTTGCTGAGCGACTGGCGCAACCCCGAGGGCCAGGCGACGGCCCAGCTCTTCATCGACCACATGCCGTCGTACGCCGAGGTGTTCCACAGCCACCAGGCCCAGCAGGGAAGCCGGTGATGCTCCGCCTGCTCGTACTCGTCGCGCTCTGCTGCAACGTCGCGCTGGCCGAAGCCCCCGACCTCATCGTGCTCAACGCGCAGGTGACGACGCTCGACGAAGCCCGGCCCGAGGCCCAGGCCTTCGCCGTCAACGATGGCCTGTTCACGACCGTCGGCTCCAACGAGGAGCTGCGCGCGCTCATCTCCCCCACCACGCGCGTTTTCGACGCCGGGGGACGCCGCGTGATCCCCGGGCTGAACGACTCGCACTGCCACGCCGTCCGCGGCGGGCGCTTCTATACGCTCGAGCTGCGGTGGGACGGGCTGGGCTCGCTCGCCCAAGGCCTGGACATGGTCGCCACACAGGCCAAGCGCACGCCTCGCGGCCAGTGGGTGCGCGTCATCGGCGGGTGGTCGCCGTACCAGTTCGAGGAGCGTCGGATGCCGACCATCGCCGAGTTGAACGAAGCGGCGCCCGACACGCCGGTGTTCGTGCTCTACCTCTACTCGCAGGGGTTCCTGAACCGTGCGGGCGTCGAGGCGCTCGGTATCGACGAAACCACGCCGCCGCCGAAGGGCGGGCGCTACGAGTTTATCGACGGCGGGGCCATCCTGCACGCGTCGCCAGACCCGACCATCCTCTACCAGACCATCGCGAAGCTTCCGCAACTCACCGCCGAGCAGCAGGCCGTCAGCACGCGATACTTCTACCGCGAGCTCAACCGCTTCGGGCTGACCAGCGTCATCGACGCCGGCGGCGGCGGGCACCTCTTTCCCGATGACTACGGCGGCAGCCAGGCGCTCGCGGCCCAGGGCGAGTTGCCCCTGCGCATCAGCTACTACCTCTTCCCGCAGCGCCCTGGCAATGAGCACGAGGACTTCACCGCCTGGACGACCAACTACACGCAGGGTCACAACACGGCCCATGGCCACGACCATGGATTTGAGTTAGAAGGCGGCGGCGAGTTTCTCGTCTGGTCGGCTGGCGACTACGAGAACTTTCGGGCCGACCGCCCCGACCTCGCGCAGCGCGGCGACTGGCAGGGCGAGCTCTACGCCGTGACGGGCCTGCTCGTCGACAAGCAGTGGCCGCTGCGCATCCACGCGACGTACGGGCCGTCCATCGCGCTCATCATGGACGTGTTCGAGCGCGTCGAGCACAACCGCGGCCGCTTCGCCCCACGATGGGCCATCGACCACGCCGAGACGGCCACCACGGCCGAGCTTCAGCGCATCAAGGCGATGGGCGGGGGCATCGCCATCCAGAATCGCATGGCCTTCGCGGGCGAGGATTTCGTGGCCCGCTACGGCGCCGAGGCGGCCCGCTTCGCGCCGCCCGTGCGCGAGATGCTCGACCTTGGCATCCCCGTTGGTGCTGGCACCGACTTCACGCGCGTCAGCAGCTACAACCCGTGGCTCGGCCTGCACTGGCTCGTGACCGGCCAGACCCTCGGCGGAACCCAACTCTTCGACGTCGCCAACACGCTCACCCGCGAGGAGGCCCTGCGCCTCTTCACCATCGGCAGCGCCTGGTTCAGCCAGGAAGAGACGGTCAAGGGTCGCATCGCCCCGGGCCAGTACGCCGACTTCGCGATCCTGAGCGCCGACTACTTCACGGTGCCCGAGCCCGGGATCAAGAAAATCGAGAGCGTGCTCACCGTCGTAGCCGGCGAGGTCGTCTACGCCGCCGAGCCCTTCGCGGGCCGTGTCCCCGTCGAGCCACTACCGCCGATCGAGCCGGCGTGGTCGCCCGTTGGGGCCTTTGGGGGGTGGCAGGGGCGGTAGATCGGCGCCGTTCGGCCGGCCGATCTCAGAGCAACCCCGGCGGTCGCCTGGGCACGGCCCCCACCCCCGCATCGCCCGGTCCATCGCCCTCGACCCGCTCCACACGCGTCGCCTTCCAGCCCTTGTCGGTGCATACGGCGTCGAAGCGGACGGCCTGCCCATCGCGCAGCAACCGGTAGCCGGGGCCCTGGATACTCGAGTAATGGACCGCGATATCGGCGCCCTCGAGCCCGGCCACCTCGCATGCGGGCCCCACGAGGTTGATGAAGCCGTATCCCTTGCGGGTGTCGAACCACTTCACGCGGCCCGGCCGCTCGAAGACCTCGAGCCAATGCTCGTCCATCGGCCACCCCCCACCCCCGTCTGCCCCGCCGCTACGGGCAGCCGGCCTCAAAGGCGTTCGAGAAGGCCAGGTAGTCGAAGACGGTCAGCCTCCCATCGCCGTCGAAGTCGGCCCGGTCGTCGCCGCGGTCGAACAGCACGCCGAATTCGAGAAAGTCCATCGCATCCAGCACGCAGTTGCGGTCGGCGTCGGCGGCGCAGCGCGCCGCGGGGCTCCAGCGGGCGACGAACCGGCCCGGGCTGGTGAAGTTCCCGCCCGCGTAGAGCTCGCCGCGGAACTCGGCCAGCACGTTGCCGCGGGTGATCAGGCCGCCGCCGAGTTGCTCCCAGCCGTGCTCACCCAGGCGGATGATGTTGTGGGCCTGCTCGCGGTCGAGATGATCGATGAGCCCGATGGCGTGCAGCCGCTCGCCGGAGCCGTCGTCGAAGGGCAGCGTGTGCATGATCTGGTAGCGGAGCCCGAAGCCGCCGACGATCGGGGACCACTGGCCGTCGGCCCAGGCGGCGAAGTTGCCCGTGCCGACGTCGCCCGCGTCTTCGAGTTCGAAGACGCCGCCGGCCAGCAACGCGCTGCGGCCCGCGACGCCGATCGACCGCAGGTCGAAGACGCCGTGCAGGAAGGTCATGGGCGAGATCCGCCGCGCGCCGGCGGTGGCGACCGGGCTCCAGGCGCTGCCGTCCCACCGCGCGACATACGTCGCCGGCCGCCCGCCGGCGTTTTCGAAGCGGCCGCCGACGTAGAGCGCCGGGCCCGAGCCGTCGTCGTGGGTCGCCAGCGTGTGCACGTTCTCGTCGACGCCCACGCCCTCGGGCCCGGCCAGCACGCTCCACTCGGCGCCGTCCCAGCGCGCGATGCGGCTGGCCGGCAGGCCGCCGATCTCGGTGAAGTACCCGCCCACGAACAGCGCCTCGCCGGCGTCGTCGGCGTGCGCGTGGAAGACGCGCACGCCGATGTTGGCGCCCATGCCCGTGGGGCCGCGCAGGGCCGACCATGTCGTGCCGTCCCACTTGGCCACGCGATCGACGGCCACGCCGCCGGCGGTGGTGAAGTCGCCGCCGACGTACAGGGCCTCGCCCGTGCCGTCGTCCCAGGTGTAGAGCGCGCGCACGGCGCCGTCCAGGTCGGCCCCGGGCACCGGCTCCAGGCTCACGCCGTCCCAGCGCGCGAGATAGGGCGCTTCCTGGCCGCCGGCCTGCTCGAAGCGGCCGCCGATGTAGAGCGCCTCGCCCGAGCCGTCGTCGAAGACCGCCATCGCCCGCACCTCGCCCGTGACGCCCTGGACGCCCCCGGGGCCCGCGGGTCCGGGCAGCGGCAGCCACTGGCCACAGGCGGTGGGCAGCTCGGCCTGCGCGAGCGCGACGGCGGGCAGCACGAGGCAGGACGCGGCGGGAACGGCGCTCGCAAAGGCGGCCAGAACGGCGGCCAGAACGGCCATAGAGGGGGATCGTGGCATGTCGGGCCTCCTGGTTCGCCCAGCATACCAGAAAGCGCCGGGCGATGCAAGGCGATCTTCGTCAATCTGTCTGGCCATCGGCGACACGGTGGCATGCACGTCTGCGGCATCGCCCCGCACGCGGTCGACGAACCGATCCCCCCGCCGCGCTGTGTACCCTCGTGGCATGCCCTGGCGAACCATCCGCCGCTGCCTGCTGTGCGCGATCCTTGGCCTTGTCACCACGGCCCTGGTCGCGTGGGGTGCGGTGGTGCACGTGAAGATGCGGCCCAAGGGTGGAGCGGAGATGCAAACGGGCGTGGCGGTCGTCGATGGCGTCATCCGGCGCGTTGACCGGTACGGGCGATTCGGGCAGGCCATCGAGCGTTGGGCGCTCGTGGACACGGCAATTCTTACATTCGGCGTTGAGATCTGGACGCAGGTGGCGCGCGAGATCGAGGCGTCCGGGGGCGCCGCGTACGACGAGGAGGTATGGAGAGAGGCGGCCGCCCAGTCTCCGCCGACACCCATGCCGACGATCATCGGCCGCCTCGACGACCTCGCGGCGACCGGCCCGCCCGAGCCGGTGCCCGACATCGCCGACGTGCGCACGTCGTTCACGCTGTATGACGCCGGCTGGCCGATGCCGGCGCTGCGCTCCACCGCGCGGTACGACTCGTTCGCGTCGGAATTTGATGCCGGCGGCAGCCCGAACGCGATGGATTATCGATATGACGTGCGCCACGCGTTGGCGATCCCCTGGCCGAACGGTGGCCAGTCTCAACAGAGCCAGCCCGCCGGCAACGCGCCGCCCGACCCGCTGAATCTGCCAACCAAGCCGCTGCCGGGCCTGGCGCTCAACACCATCGCCTTCGCGATGCTCTGGGGCGCGATCCTGTACGCCCCCGGCGCCGCCCGTCGCGCGATGCGCCGGGCCCTCGGGCGCTGCACGGCGTGCGGCTATTCGCTCAGGGGCCAGCCGCAGCCGGGCTGCCCGGAGTGCGGGCTTGGAAGGCGGGTGCGGGCTTCATGACACGGGCTGAAGAACATGGCCAGCGCATCGTCCGCATCGAGCGTCCGTCACGCTTCGTGGATCGCGCCATCGTCTACGAGGTCAACCTCGATGACCAGCGCATTGGCGACATTGAGAACGGCGGGCAATTGGAGATCGCGGTCGCGCCGGGCCGCCACGAGATCCAGCTCACCGCGGACGTGCTGGCCAAGGGATGGTGCCGCAGCCCGATCATCGCGCTCGATGTTCCACCGCCGGGCGATGGCGATCACGCCACGCCGATCAGCCTGCGGTGCACGCCCGCCATGGCGAGTTGGTGGCGGCAGGCGCTCACGCTGCTCTATGTCACGGTGCTGCGGGGGCGGTACATCCGGTTGGAGCGGGTCGCGTCGGGGGAACTGTAACGTAAGCGCGTGCCATCGACGTACGGCCATCCATGCCCCCGGCGAATGCCAGCACGAAAACGCGGTCGCGCGCGGCCGGGCGATCGTCGGCAACGAGCGCGATCGCGTCCGAGTTGGGCGAGCCGATCGACATGGCCCGCGTCGAACGCCTGCTCAAGAGCGTCAAGAAGGCCGCACGCCAGTACCGAGCCCTGACCGGCCGCCCGCTGGGCGTCACCGGCGAGATCGCCGAGTTCGAGGCCTGCCGGCTGCTCGACCTGCGACCCGCCGTCGCCCGGCAGGCCGGCTACGACGCGGTGCGCGTCAAGGGACGCCGCACGCAGAAGGTGCAGGTCAAGGGGCGGGTGGTCTTCGCGGGCACGAATCGGAGCCAGCGCGTCGGCGCCATCCGGCTCGACCACGAGTGGGACACCACGGTCCTGGTGCTCATGGACGAATCCTTCGAGCCGCTGGCCATCTACGAGGCCAAGCGACCGGCCATCGAGAAGGCGCTCGGGGCCCCCGGCTCCAAGGCCCGCAACGACCGCGGCCAGATGGCCGTGTCCCAGTTCAAGTCGATCGCCACCGTGGCCTGGAGTCGCAGCCAAAGCGGCTGATCGGGCGTCGTCGATTGCCTCCGCCCCACTCCCGGCTCCCCGCTCCCCGACCATCCCACCCCCCACGGCCAACCCCGCCCCGCCCATGGGCGATGCCCTTCCGCCCGTGGGCAGAACGGTCTTGTCCGTGGGCATCATGGCTGTGTCCACGGGCAAAACGGTTTTGCCCGCGGACAAAATGGTTCTGCCCACGGGCAAGGCCGCGTTGCCCGTGGGCAGAGCGGCGTGGCCCGCGGGCATCGGCCCCTTGCCCGCGAGGGATGGGGCGTGCGATCAAGTGGGCGGGGCATCGGGTCGATGCTGGGAGGGGGGCTCGGGCTCGGGGCGGTCGCGTGGCCGCCCGGTTGGGGCCCCGGCCGGCACGCCCGGCCGCTAACGGTCACGAGGAGCACCGCACCCATGCCCGTCCGCTATCCACGACAAGACGGCCGCTTCCTGGCCTGGGCCCGCACCATCACCCGCGTGTGGAGCGGCTGGCAGCCCGGGGGCGGCAGCACGGGCGTGCCCGACATCGGCCTCAGCGAGCAGCAGGCCCAGAGGGCGGTCGAGCTGTTCGAGGCGGCCTACGCGGCGCACACGCACCAGCTGGCGATCCAATCGCTGGCCCGGGCGGCCACGCTGCGCAAGCGCGAGGCGTTCAAGCGGTTCAGGGCCGAGATCGGGGCCGACATCTCGACGATCGACGCGTACGCCAAGGCCACGCGCGACCCGGGCGTCTTCGCGCGGGCCCGATTGACGTCGCGCAAGAAGGGCTCGCCGCAGCACCCGGTGGCCCCCTACGCCCCGCGGCTGCGATTCGTCGTGAGCGAGGGCGCGATGGTGCTGACCTGGAAGGGCCGCACGCGCCCGGGGACGATCTACCGCGTCGAGCGCCGCCTGACCCGCGAGGGCGTCCAGGAACCGTTCTACCACTTCCTCGCCGCCGTTGGCGAGCGGCGCTTCGTGGACACGACAATCCCGCCGGGGACCACCAGCGTGGAGTACATTGTCAACGCCACCAAGAACGGCCGCACGGCCCACGGCTTTTCCACCGGGGCGTCGCTGCATGGAGAGAAGTGGAAGGTGGACGCGGGGGCCGGAACGGCCATCACCGCACATAGCGCGCGAAGCGCGTGAGGTAGGGCGTGTCCATCTGGACCATCGTGATGTCTTCGAGGGGGACGGGGTCGGGCTCTTCCCATCGGCCAAGCCCATCGACGCAACGCAGGTGCACGTGCGTTTCGGTGATGGACATCGCCTTGGCAAAGTAAAAGTCCTGGATGGGCTCGTCCTCGTCCTCGCACTCGATCGCCAGGAAGGGGTGCAAGGCCGCCGCCGATTGGATGCCCGCGGCCATGCTGCCCAGGTCGATCTTCGGCGCTTCGTCCAACCCGCCCAGCAGGCCTTCGCTCTCGAGCATGCGATCCCAGAAGGCTTCGTATTCGCCCTGCCTCACCGACACGATGTCGCGTTCGCGGATGATGGCGTAGCCGTCGGGCTCGAAGTCATCGAATTGATGGACGAGGGCCAAGCCGCCCTCGCAGTGGAGCACGTAGCCGTTGATCAGGCGGTTGCTCGGGCGGTTGCGCTCGATCTGGACCTTGCGGCGCGTGCCGGCGTGGGCGGAGAGGCGGGACATGGGCGATCGTAGAGCGATACCCCGGCGCGGCGCGTGAGTGCGGGCGGCGGTTGCCGCTCTTGGATCTGGAGCCCGGCCGGGCCCCCACGCTCGCCCCCGCTCGTGGTATTGGCAGCGCCCGCTCGGCCCGCTCCCAAGGAGCACCGCCATGGCACGCACGCCGCGCACCGTTTTCCTTTCGACCCGCTCTTCCGCCCGCTCGCTGACGCTGGGCGGCGCCGCCGCCCTGCTCCTGGCCGCCGGCCACGCGCCGGCCGACGAGGGCGTGGGCTCGCTCTTCCAGATCAACGTCGACTCGCAGTCGAGCTTCGAGGCCAGCGGCTGGGCCGAGTTCAAGGACGACGACCGCTCCCCTGGCATCGTCAGCGTCTTCACGCGATTCCGGATTCCCGGCGCCGTCCACTGGGGATTCTCGCTGAGCATGGACGTCACCGACTGGGACTACGTGGACCTGGAAGGGCGGGACCGCCGCGGCGCCGACCGCGCCCGGCTGTACCTGAGCGGCGACCACTGGGACCCGCCGCACGGCGAGGGCTGGAACGCCCTGCCCGAGGTCGCCAACGCCCGCGGCGTCGACATCCCCTTCCTGACCAGCTTCACGCTGCCCACGCGGAAGATCTCCGCCTCGGGCGTGCAGAACCACGGCGACCATATGGATTGGTATCGCGCGACCATGCACGCCCACGCCGTGCTCAACCCCGAGCCCGACGTGACGGCGATGGTGTCCGGGCCCTTCACGGTCGAGGCCGGCCACCTGGATGCGCACGTCTCGAGCGAGGGCCTGGGCCGCGACCACGCGACGCTGGGGGCCACGCCGCGCACGGGCACGATGGCCGCCTACGACCCCGCCGCGCGCACGCTGACGCTGCGCCTTGGCGCCATCGACGTGCTCGACCAGGACGGCGGGCGCACGGGCGCCGTCGCCCCCGAGTTCGCCGATGATCCGCTGGTGGGGGCTTTGCCCGACGCGATCGAGCTCGAGTACGGCGGCGTCGATCCCACGACCGGCGCGCACGTGTTCCGTGGCGGCACGCTCTTCGTGGCCGGCGTGGACAACGCCGAGGTCGCCGTCGGCGGGCAGCTCGGCACGCTGACGATGCGCACGACGCTGGCGGGCGCTTTACTGGACAATGCCGCGGCGTTCACCAGCCTGTGGGTGGCCGACACGCTGCATCCGGACGAGCGCAGCTCGCCCTGGGCCGATCGGTTCGTGGAGGGCGGCTGGTTCGGCGAGGGGCTCTCTCCCGAGCAGTTGGCCCAGCGCGTGACGCCGGTGCTGACCATCCTGACCGACATCAACCTCGTGGACGCGACCGGCGGCTTCGAGCGCCGCGCCGAGGTGCCCGCCACCGTGCTGGTGACGATGGCCACCGACCCGGACGCGAGCGTGCCGTGCTACGCCGACTTCGACGGCGACGGGGCGCTCACCATCTTCGACTTCCTGGCCTTCCAGAACGCGTTCGATACGGGGAGCATGCAGGCCGACTGCGACGGGGACGGCGCGCTCACCCTGTTCGACTTCCTGTGCTTCCAGAACGCGTTCGACGCGGGGTGCTGAGCGAGGGCGAGGGGATCGACATCACGGGCAACCGGCATCGAACGCGTTCTGGAACACCAGGAAGTCGAACAGCGTCAGGTCGCCATCGCGGTCAAAGTCGGCCCGCGCGTCGCCGGCGTCGAAGTACAGCTGGAACACGAGGTAGTCGATGACCGTCAGCTCGCCGTCGCCGTCCAGGTCGGGCGGGCACGCGGGCGCGGGGCAGCCGTAGCGCGCGATGCGGCTGGCGGCGTGCCCGCCCGCGCTGGCGAATCGCCCGCCGGCAAAGAGCGCCCGGCCCGAGCCGTCGTCGTGGGCGCGCAGCGCGTAGACCGTGGGCGTCGAGCCGTCCATGCCGGTATCCATCGGCCGCCATGCCCGCCCATCCCAGCGGGCCACGTAGTCGCCCGGCCCGCCGTACATGCCCGAGAATCGCCCGCCAACGACCAGGCCCGGGCCCCGGCCGTCGGCGGCATCGAAGACCTCCACGGCGTAGGCGATGTTGGCCAGGCCGGCGCCCAGGGCCTCGAAGCGGGCACCGTCCCACCGCACCACGCTGCGTGTCGCGGGAACGCCGAAGACGCCAAGGTTGCCCACGATGTACAACGCCGGCCCGCGTCCGTCGTCGTAGGTCGCCATGGCATACGCCTCGCCGTTCAGCGGCGTCGACAGTCGCGACCATCCCCGCCCGTCCCACTTCAACACGCAGTTGTTGGGCACGCCCGGCCGCGTGAAGTCGTCCCCGCCCGCGTACAGGGCCGGGCCCTTGCCGTCGTCGAAGACGTGCAGGCAGAAGACTTCCGCCGGAACGCCGCTGCCCACGGGAGTCCACGCGGATCCATCCCAGCGCGCCACGTGCTTGGCGGTGCGGCCATCGACGCGCAGGAAGTCGCCGCCGGCGTAGAGCGCCGGGCCCGTGCCGTCGTCGAAGACCGCCAGAGCGCTGACCAGCCCATCGAAGCCCTCGCCCGTGCCCACCGCCGACCAGTCCGTTCCGTCCCACCGTGCCACGCCGCGGGCGGGCTGGCCGCCGGCAGTGGTGAAGTAGCCCCCGGCGAACAGGGCCGGGCCCGAGCCGTCGTCGAAGCTCGCCAGGGCGACAGCGCCCGCGTCGAGGCCCTGCCCCAACGCCGACCACCGCAGACCGTCCCATCGCGCGACGTGGTTGGCCAGCACGCCGCCGGCGTACTCGAAGAAGCCGCCCGCGTACAGCGCCCTGCCCGTTCCGTCGTCGTGGGTGGCCAGCACGCGCACGTCGTTGTCCATGCCCGCGCCCTGGCCGGGCGCCGCCACGGGAGACCAGTCGGCGCCGTCCCAGGCCGCCAGCGCACCCACGAAGGCGTCGCCGGCAGTCTCGAATCGACCACCCACGAAGAGCTTCTCGCCCGAGCCGTCGTCGTAGACCGCCATCGCGTCCACACGCTCGTCCATGCGCGCGTCCAGGGCGATCCATCGCTCGCCGTCCCACTTGGCCACCGACTCCACGGGCTCGCCGCTGGAAGCCAGCCGCCCGCCGACGAACAGGGCCGGGCCCGAGCCATCGTCGTGCACCCGCATGTCGAGCGCCACGCCCTCGAAGCCATCGTCCAGGCCCGACCACGTGGAGCCATCCCACCGGGCCACCCCGCGCGCCGGAACGCCGCCGGCATGCTGGAAGCGCCCGCCGACATAGAGCGCCTCGCCCCTGCCGTCGTCGTAGACCTCCAGCGTAAACGCGGTGTCGTCGAGCCCGATGCCGCCGGGGCCTTCGAGCGGCTCCCACGAGACGCCGTCCCACTTGGCGATGTGGTTGGCGATGCGGCGGTCGCCGAGGATGCCAAAGTCGCCCGCCGCGTACAACGCCGGGCCGGTGCCGTCATCGAAGACGACCATGGATCTCACGTCGACGGAGTACAGCCCCAGCCCGACGCCCACCGGGTTCCAGTTGGCGCCGTCCCAGCGGGCTACGCCCTTGAGCGAGTAGGCCCCGCCGGTGGAGCGGTTGAGATTGCCCCCGGCGTAGAGCGCCGGGCCCGAGCCGTCGTCGTACACCACCAACGAATCGACCCCGCCGAAGAAGCCCGCGCCCACACGCTCCCATGCGTCCCCGGTCCAGCGGGCGATGTTGTTCACCGAAGCCCCGCCCGCGCCATAGAAGTTGCCGCCTGCGTACAGCTTCTCGCCCGTGCCGTCGTCGAATGCGCACATGGCGTAGGTGAACAGGCTCGTACCGCCGCCAAGGGGCTCCCACTTCTCGCCGTCCCACCGGGCGATGTTGCTGGCTTCGACCGAGCCGACCGTGTCAAAGTTGCCGCAGATGTAGAGGGCTTCGCCCCGGCCGTCGTCCCAGGTCGTCATGGCGTGGACGTCGCGATTGACGCCCGGCAGCCCGAAGACGTCTTCGGCCCACGTCGGGTCGCATCCCTGCCCGCTGGCGGGCAATACCCACCCGAACACCGCCATGACCGCGGCCAGGATCATCGAATATGAATGCCACGAACGACGCTGCCAGTTGCGTATATTGAGCATCGGAACCTCCCTTGCCCTTCCACGATACCCGAAACGGCCACAACTTCCAAATCAATTTTGTTCGGGAAAGAACACCCATCGGCACCTCCCGCCGCGCGTAGGCTGGGCGATGCCGATCCTGCTCTGCTTCGCGTGGCTCGCGCTCGCCCTCACGGTCGTGATCAACGGATCCCCCACCGCTCGCACACCGAATGATGCACGCGATCCCACCGCCGCCGGCGAAGTCGGCGTGATGAGCTTCAACATCCGCTACGGCACGGCCGACGACGGGCCCAACCATTGGCGGCACCGGCGCGAGGCCGTGGTCGGTCTGATCGATCGGCGGGGCGAGGACTTCATTGGCTTGCAGGAGGCGCTGCGGTTCCAGATCGACGAGATTGTTTCGGGCGTGCCTCGGTACGCGTTCGTGGGCGTGGGGCGCGACGACGGCAAGGACGCCGGTGAGTTCAGCGCGATCCTGTACGACACGAACGCCTGGAAGCCCGACCCGCAGCACAGCGGCACATTCTGGCTAAGCGACACGCCCGCGGTCGTCGCCTCCACGAGCTGGGGCAACGGCATCACCCGCATCTGCACGTACGCCCGCTTCGAGCGGATCGGCCAGAAACAAGACGACGGTGAACCCAAGGCCATCTGGGTCTTCAACGCCCATCTCGACCACCGCAGCCAGCCCTCGCGCGAGCGCAGCGCGGCCCTGATCGCCCGGCGCATCGCCGATCGCGCGTACCCCGATGAGCCCGTCGTGCTGACGGGCGACTTCAACGCGGGCGAGGCGAGCACGGCGATCGCGTACTTGCGTGGCGAAGCCGACGTCGATGGCGCCCGAACGCCGGCGCCGCTCGTGGACAGCTTCCGCGTCGCCCACCCCGACGCCACCGACGTGGGCACCTTCTGCGGCTTCGACCCCAAGAACACCGGCGGCGACAAGATCGATTATGTGTTCGTGCAGCCGGGTGCGAGCGTGATCGATGCGGCGATCGTCCGTGACGCCGTGCCGGGAGAAGACGGGCGAGCGCCGTCGGACCACTTCCCCGTGACGGCACGGCTCGCCTCGCCGTCGAACGACGACAAAGCCCCCGCACGGCCGGAGCCGCGCGGGGGCTGAGGGGGTCTCTCCTCCCCGCGAGTCGTCGCGCCTTAGCGGCACCCGCGGTCGAACGCGTTCTGGAACGCCAGGAAATCAAAGAGGTTGAGCTGGCCGTCGCCGTTGAAGTCGGCGCTCCGCAGGCCGCGATCGAAGGCGTTCTGGAAGGCCAGGAAATCGAAGATGGTCAGGGCGCCGTCGCCGTCGAAGTCGGCCTCGCACTCGACGGTGTGCGAGAACTCGAAGGTCACTTGGCCCTCGCGACCGTCAGGCAGGCCCTCAAGGGCAACGGACTCGCCATCAAGCCCGTCGAGCTTGAAGTACTCGGGATAGGCGCGGATCTGGACCGGTCCGGTGGTCAGGCCCTTGTGCACGCCGGGGATCTCGACAAACAACGGCTCGTCGTCGCAGGGGCTGATGCCCAGCACGTCCTCGCCAGTCACGTCGTCCTGCTCGATGGTGAACGTCAGGCATCCTGGGATGCGGTCGAAGCGGGCGATCGGGGCGCTCGTGGCGCCGCCTGCGGTGAGTGCCGAGGGTCCGCAGATCAGCTCGCCGTGCGGACCGATCAGGCAGATGAGGGTGTAGTGGCTCATGCCTCCCTCGCTGGTCAGCTCGTACATGATCTCGCCTGTATCGGGATCCTCGACCTTCGAGAAGTTTAGCGCGAGTTGTTCAATGGGGTAGTACGTGCCCTGGGCGCACGCGAGTTGCAGCTTCACACTCGCACGCTCGGGCTGGGCGCGCATGTCCATGCGCACCGACGATTCGCGCACCTTCTGGATGGCCGGCAGCAGTAAGCCGATGAGGATCGCCTGATCGTCGCTCGGCGTCGCGATGACCGAGCCATCGGGCAGCACATCCATGCCGGTGCCCTCGCCTGGGGCGACTTCACCGACGCCGGGGATCGCGAACGGATCGACCCACAGGTACTGGCGGCCGGGCAACGGGTTGTTGACAACGGCCGCCGAGCTGGTCAGGTCGCTGGGGTAGTAGGCGAAATTGTCGGCCACGGCCCGCAGGCGCAGAAGGGCCGGACCCGCGACGTTGGGCTGGAAGGTGCCGCTCCAGATTGGCAACGGGTTGGTTGGGTCGGCGAAAATGCCCGCGCTGGGCATGTGCGTCTGATCGAAGCTGGCGTTCCACACGGCGTGGCCCGCCATGAAGCCGCTGCTGGCCATCGTCCACGCGTCGACGGACGCGAACACGTCGAAGTCGGCCTCGGCCATCGCGAAGCCGGTGCTGGGGAAGCGGCCGAAGAGCTCGACCTGCACCGACTCGCCCGAGTTGATGCTGGAGCGGTCGAGGCTCATGCTCAGTCCGGGATCCTGCGCCATTGCGCTGCCGGCCGTTGCGAGAAGTACCATGGCGCCAAGCGCCCCATTGCGAATCGTTTGCTTGCTGTGAAACACGGGTAGTCTCCCTTCGATTGCGTGTGCCATTGGCGGTGACGACCGCCGGCACACATGACGCGGGAGCCATGTGGCAACCGCGCCACAGCAAGCAAAAACCCCGGCGATTGCCGGGGCTGCGTGCATGGTTCATTGGGTCTCCACCACTAACGCGACGCGTCGATCATCTGCTTGCTGATCAGGCGGAGCGCCATGCGCCACTCTTCGAGCACCTTCTCGTCGCCAGATTCGCCCAGCACCTCGCGCATCGAGGTGATCATGGTCTCGATGACCAGGTGGTAGTGCTCGGGCTGAGCGCCATAGCCCGCGTGCCGCTTTCCCATTTCGGCGAGAAGGTGCGAGTTCGTCTCTGGGTTCTCCAGGTTGGCCACGATGGTGTCCAGCGCCATCGTCAGCTTGCCGGCCTGGATCTCGAGGTCGTGGGGAAACATCGAGCGCACCGCCGGGGCGGCCTCGAACAGCTTCGCGTAGAACGTGCGGGCGAAGTCGAGCTCGCGGGCGCGCACGAGCCGGTAGCTGGTGCGCAGCCGCTCGATGACGCCCGCGTCGACGGGGATCCGCGTGATGGGCTCGCCAACCTTGGACGCGGTGGCGGGGTGTCGGTGCACGGGCATGGTCTTCTCCCTCGGGCGGTGCTCTTCATCTCAACGCGGGTTCCGATCACGTTTCGCGCCAGCTTTCAGGGGTTGGTCGCATCCTGTAACGCGGCAGCAGCCTCCCGAGTGAACACGTGCTCTGCCCCCTGGGCCTCCACGAGCATGGCATGGGCCTGGGCGAGCAGTTCTCGGGCCTCACTCGAACGATCAAGGGCAAGCAGGGCCTTGCCCTTCTCACACAACAACCGGCCGAGCAGCCCCTGGTTTGGCCTCGGCCCGGCTCCCAACGCGGCGATCGTGCCGTCGCACTCGGCCAGTGCATCCTCGGCTCGACCGGCCTCGAGCAGCACCTCGGCCAGGATCAGGCGAGACTCGAGCGTCAGCGTGTGGGTCGGGCCGACGGAACCCGCCAAACCCGTAAACACTGCGTTGATTTCGCTCATGTCCGAGTCGAGCTGCGCGAGCTGTCGGCGCGCCAACAAGGTATCCGGATGGTTCTCTCCGAGCACGCCCAGCCGGGCGTCATAAACCTGTTGAGCGAGCGTGCGCGATCGCTCCGGGTCGCCCGACATGCGCTCCAATTCGGCCAGCGACAGCCCGATGCGCAGCGTCGTTGGGTGCGGATCACCGAGATGTCGCCGAGCAATCTCATGCGCCTGTGTAATCAACTCCCGCCCCTCGTCGAATCGCGCCTGGTTGCGCAGGATCAGGCCGAGGTTGAAAGCGAGAGCGATGGTCTCTGGGGCGTCCTCGCCGTACTGGTGTTGCCGCTGCTCCAGCAGTTCCGCGAACAAATCGGCGGCCGTGGCGAGCTGGCCGCGCATCGCCTGCAGCACGGCGAGGTTGTTGAGCGTCTGGAGCGTCTCGTCGTGCTCGGCGCCAAGCGTGCGCTTCTGGGCGTCGCAGGTTGTCCGCCAGACCGCTTCTGCCTCATCCAACTCGCCCAGCGCACGGTGGGCGATGCCCAGGCTGACGCCAAGCCGCAGCGTGGATGGATCATCCATCCCCAGCACGCGCGTGCTTCTTTCGTACCCTTCGAGCATCACGTCACGAGCTTCTGCATAGCGGCCCATCGCGTTCAGCGAGAGCCCCAGGGCGTTGAGGCTGCGCAGCGTGTCGTCGTGGTCGTCGCCCAGCAGCTCGCGACGGATCGCCAGCGACTCGCGCAGCACCGGCTCGGTGCTGGCCGGCAGGCCAAGGGCGTACATCGTGACGCCCAGGCGAAGCAGCATGCGGGCCCGCAGCTCGGCATCGTCGGCGAACTGTGCGTTGATCGCGTCGTGCGAGGGCTGGAGCACCGCGTGGTCGATGGCGTCCAGGGCAAGCGAGGTGAAGTTGACGCCCGCGATCGCCCGCTCGAGATCGGCCTTGGCGTTGTCGCCCTTGGAACCCACGGCCTCGATCAAGCCCGTGCGCATGTCGTCGCCGATCTTCGCGACGTCGATGGTCGACAGCAGCGATTCCTGGTAGCCCACGACGCGCTCGAGCGACTTCTCGCGGGCCTCGGCGGCCTTCCTCGCGTCGTTGGCGTCGATGGCAAACAGGCTCGTCGCGATGACGCCCGCCACCAGCAGCAGCACCGCCGCGGCGATCGCGCCGGCCAACGCGGGGCTGCGCCGCGCGAATCGCTGCATGGCGCCGGGCAGCGTGATCGACCGCGCCTCGATGGGCTTGTGGTCCAGGTGCCGACGCAGGTCGGCCGCCAGCGCCGCGGCGCTGGGGTAGCGCTCGCGCCGATCACGGCTGATCGCCTTGCCGATGATGGCGTCCAGGTCGCCGCGGGCCGCGGGGTTGTGCGTGCTGGGCCTGGGCGCATCGGCCTCCACGATCGTGCGGATCGCCTGCGGCACGCTCATGGCGCTCAGGTCATGGGGCGGCCGGCCGGCAACCATCTCATAGAGCAGCACACCGAGCGCGTACACGTCGGCACGAGTATCAATATCGCTGAAACCTTCACACTGCTCCGGGCTCATCGCGTTCAGCGTGCCCATGAGCTGGCCGCGATCGATGCCCGTCGTGAGCGCCTGCCCATCGCCGCCAGAGGCCATCGCGATGCCGAAGTCGATCACCTTGGGCTGGCCATCCCCGCCGACCAGCACGTTGGCCGGCTTGATGTCGCGGTGGATGACCCCGTGCTGGTGCCCGTGGTGCACGGCCTCGCACACGGCGATGAACAGCTCCAGCCGCTCGCGCATCGGCAGCCCGCGCTCGGCCACGAACCGCGTGATGGGCAGGGCGTCTTCCACCAATTCCATCGCGAAGAAGGGCGAGGGCGAGTCCCCGCCCAGCGGCGCCGCGCCGGCCTCGTAGATCTGCGCGATGTGCGGGTGCTTGAGCCTGGCCAGCGCCTCGGCCTCGAATCGGAAACGCTGGTAGGCCGCGTTGTCCTCGACCGTGCGATGCAGCACCTTCAGGGCCACGCGGCGCTCTGGATCCTCCTGGATGGCCTCGTACACGGTCGCCATGCCGCCCGAGCCCAGGACGCCGGTGACGAGGTAGCTGCCCACCGCGTCGGGCGTGGGCAGGTCGACGCGCGGCTGGGCCGGATTCGTGCCCCCGCCCGAGCCCAACGCCGGCGTATCGAGGAACGACGTCGCCCGGTCGGCCGCGTCCAGCAGCTTCAGCACACGCTCGAGCAGCTCGGCGTCATCGGCGCACGCCTCGCGCACGAACGCGCGGCGCTCCGCCGGCTCGCGCTCCATCGCGCGCATGAGCATCTGGTGCGATCGCAACGCCAGACTCGTGGTTCCCATGCTCGCCTATTCGTCTTCACTCAGGCGACAGAACAGCCACGCCCGCGCCGCCTGCCACTCGCGGTCGACCGTGCGAGCGCCCAGCCCCAGCGCCGCGGCGACCTCGGGCACGGTCAATCCGCCGAAGTAGCGCAGCTCGACGATCCGCGCCTGCCGTTCGCTGAGCTCGGCCAGTTCCTGGAGCGCATCATCCAGGGCAACAAGATCGACATCGGCATGCGGCGCCGCGGCGTCCACGCCTTCCAGACTCACGCGTTGTCCCCCACCACCACGCTTGAGCGCGTTCTTCTCGCGTGCGTGGTCGACCAGGATCCGCCGGATGATCCGCGAGGCCACCGCGAAGAAGTGCGCCCGGTCCTTCCAGTCGGTGGAGCGCTGCTCGATGAGCTTGAGGTACGCCTCGTGCACCAGGGCCGTGGGCTGCAGCGTGTGGTCGCGCCGCTCGCCCTTGAGCTGGCCAACCGCCAGCCGCCGCACGTCGTCATAGATCGCCCCGAGCAGGGCGTCGACGTCGCGCCGATCCCCGCCCGAGGCCCTCTTGAGCAGGCGCGTGAAGTCGCCCGCGGGAGCTTCCCCGCTCCCGTCGATGGGTCCGTCTTGGGTCAATGCCGTCATCGGAGCCCCCCTGGCCTCGCGGCCCCGGACTCACAACCCGGATCCGCTCCATCGACAACGCGGGAACCATATCCCCATCGCGCCACCGCCCTACAGAAAAAATCGGGGCCGACCCCGCCCGCCCCTACATTGACCGCATGAGGACGAAGAAGCCAACTCTGTACGCGGCGTGGGCACCGTTGGTGGGTGTGATGGTCGTGGCCGGCGGGTGCGATCGGGGCGGCCAGACAGCGGCCCCGGCCCAGCAACCCGCCGACGCGGCCGAAGCCGCGAGCCAGCCCGATCCCGCCGGCGATATCCGGGCCGCCTACCACGCCGTGCTCGACGCGGCCGCCCAAGCTCAGGACAAGGTCGTGGCCCGGCACGCCCGGGCGCCGTGGGGCTTGGTCGGGGTGCTCCGCCACCCGGACTTCGACTCGCCCGCAGCCCAGCCGTTTGTGCACGAGCGCGACATCGAGCGGAAAGACTTCGAATCCGAGGTGGCCGTCAGCCGCGCCGCCGCCGCCGCCCTGCGCGAGGCGGGCATGATCGCGAAGCTGGCCGAACTCACCCGGGCGGTCGGAGCGCTCGAAGACGACATGGCTTTCGAACTCCCCGGCACGCACGACCGCCGAGCCCGCGACGCCAGCCGGATGCTGATGTGCCTGGCCGTCGACACCGAACTCGCCGGGAGCGGCGACCATGCTCGCGCTGGCGATGACGACTACATCACGATCATCGCCGGCCTGGACGCCATGGCCCGGATCCAGCTCCATGCCGCCGGCGAGGATGCGGCGGTGTCCAACATGATGCTGCTGCGCTTCACCGATCGCCTCGTCATCGACGCCATCGCCGCGGGGCATGTCTCCCAAGAACGCGCCCTCGCGCTGCTGGGTAGCGCCACGGTCGCGACCGACGAACTGCGGGCGCGATACCGCGACAAGCTCCCCGCCGAGCTTCCAACCGAGAGCCGCGAGGCGATGGCCAACCTGTCGCACGCCACGCGCGACGGCCGGCGCCTGGCCCTGGCCATCGAGGTCTACCGCGGCCGCCGGGGTACCCCGCCCATGTCGCTCGACGGTTTGGCCCCCGACGTGCTGGCCGAGGTGCCGCGCGATCCCTGGGCCTGGAACGGGGAGTACGAGTACCGCCGAGACGATCGCAACCCCTTCGGCTACCGGCTCTACAGCGTGGGCCCCGACGGCATCAACGACTGGGGCGTGCGCGACGGGCTCATGCCCACGCCCGAACCGGGCACCGACCAGTTGCTCGTGCCCCAGGGCTGAGCGCGCGACGTGACACCATGGAACGCCCTTCTGAACTACGCGAGCCTGAAGCACGCGAGCCATCCGATCCACCCGAGCCCAAGACCCGCGTGCTGTTCGTATGCGGCAAGAACCGGTGGCGCAGCCCCACCGCCGAGCGGGTCTTCGCCGACCATCCCGACCACCCCGGCCTCGAGTGCCTCTCGGCCGGCCTGAGCCACGACGCGCCCACGCCCGTCTCGGTCGATCTGGTTCGGTGGGCCGACGTGATCTTCGTGATGGAGCCCGTGCACAAGGCCAAACTCGCCGCGCGCTTCCGTGACTACCTCGCGAGCACGCGCGTGGTGTGCCTCAGCATCCCCGACCGCTACCGCGAGATGGACCCGGAGCTGATCGGGTTGCTCGAGCGGCGGGTGCCGCCGCACCTGCGATGATCGCGGCCGTGCCATCGCGGGGACCCGTGCACGCACCCGCGAGGCCCCAGGGTTCCCCATCGCGCCAAGGCCATCGGGCAAATAGCCTTGCGTCCGGCCGACGTTTGCGGTACACTGGCCGCACGGGCCCGCACGGGCCCGCGCTGGCCCATCCCAGGCACAGGAGAGAGACATGCCCCAGACCCCCACCACCCCCATCACCCCCGCTATCCGTTCGCGCACGCCCCTGGCCATTGCCGCCGCGGCAGGGCTCGCGATGCTCACGCCATTGGCCCACGCCCAGGCCACGATCGAGTGGGCCAGCCCGGTCGATGGCGACTTCGGCGTGGCCCCGAACTGGTTCCCCGCGGTCGTGCCCGGCGCGCTCGACACGGCCAGGCTGAGCGGCATTGGCACGTACGTGGTGGACATCAACGCCCCGCGCACGATCGCGGCCCTGGACATCACGCAGCTGGAGATCATCGCCGCGGTCGCCGGCGGGGCCAGCCTGGCACTCGATCGCTACGAGGGGGCGGGCACCCTGCTCATCAACCGGACGGCGAGCGATTCCACCGCGCTCCTGCGCGTGCCCGATGCCGCGGTGATCGATGCCGACGTGCGGTTGAACAGCCGACCGGGCGACGCGGCCACGGCGCAGATCAACCGGATCGGCGCTGGCGACGCGCCGACGTTCGGGCCCAACAGCACCATCAGCGGACGCGGTCGGATCATCGGTGCGTACACCAACCAGGGCGTGATCGAGACCGACGCACTCATCCGGACGTTCAACACGACCATCACGCAGGACGGCGGCATCGTGCGCGGCGTCGACGGGGGCGAGTTCGGATTGTTCCAAGAGTCGATCGTGACGGGCGGCACCTGGGAGGCCCTTGGGACCGGCGGGCTGGTCACCTCCGACCGTCGCGGCTCGATCATCGACGCGACGATGGCCGGCGACTGGGGCCTGCCCAACGGCGGGCAAGTCAACTTCGGCGGCGCGATCACCGGCGATGGCGTCGTGACGGTGAACACGACCGCCGGCGACATCACCAGTGAATTCCGCACGCTCGATGGCGCCATGATCGACATCGACGTCGTGCTCAACAGCCGGGCGGGCGACACCGCGACGGCGCAGATCGTGCGTCCGGGCGCCGGCGACACGCCGACGTTCGGCCCCAACAGCACCATCCGCGGGCGCGGCCGCCTGGCGGGCGCTTTCATCGCGCAGGGCACCATCGAGACCGACGACCTCATCCAGACCTTCAATACCAACATCACGCAGGACGGTGGCATCATGCGCGGCGTCGACGGGGGCGAGTTCGGACTGTTCCAAGAGTCGCTCGTGACAGGCGGCACCTGGGAGGCGCTCGGGACCGGCGGGCTCGTGAACTCCGATCGGCGCGGCACGATCGTCGACGCGATCATGAACGGTCCGTGGGGGCTGCCCGCGGGCGGGCAGGTCAACTTCGGCGGCACGGTCACCGGCGATGGCGTCGTGACGGTGAACACGATCGCCGGCGACATAACCAGCGAGTTTCGCGTGCTCGATGGCGCGACCATCGGCATCGACGTTGTGCTCAATAGCCGGCCGGGCGACACCGCGACGGCGCAGATCGTGCGTCCAGGCGCCGGCGACACCCCGACGTTCGGGCCCGGCACCACCATCAGCGGACGCGGCCGCCTGGCGGGCGCGTTCGTCGCGCAGGGCGCCATCGAGACTGACGACCTCATCCAGACCTTCGGTTCCAACATCACGCAGGACGGTGGCGTCATGCGCGGCATTGACGGCGGCACCTTCGGCATCTTCCAAGAAACGCAGATCACCGGCGGCACGTGGCATGGCGTTGGCACCGGCGGGCTCGTGACATCCGACCGGCGTGGCACGATCCTGGACGCGGCCATGAACGGCCCATGGGGCCTGCCCAACGGCGGGCAGGTCAACTTCGGCGGTGTCATCGACGGAGATGCTTCCATGCTCGTCAACACCGAAGCCGGCGACGCGGTGTCCGAGTTCCGCGTGCTCGATGGCGCAACCATCAGCATCGACGTCACGCTCAACAGCCGGCCGGGCGACACCGCAACGGCTCAGATCGTGCGTCCGGGTGCCGGCGACACGCCGACGTTCGGGCCCGAGTGCACGATCAGCGGGCGTGGACGCATCGAAGGCGAGTACCGCATCGAGGGCACACTCGCGCCCGGCGTCGGGGACGGGGTGAACGTCATTGAGTCGTTCGGCCGCGCTGCGTTGACCTTCGGCCCCACCGCCCGGACCGAGATCGACGCGGCCGGCACGGGCCTCGACCAGTTCGATCGATTCGCCACGCGCTCGCCGATCACGATTGATGGTGCCCTGGACGTCGACTTCGTTGATGGCTACATCCCCGAGCCACTCGACCAGTTCGAGGTCATCACCGGCTCGGCGGTCGACGGCTTCTTTGCCGACATCGACATCGAGCCGGTGGGCGCTATCGGCCCGGCCCACATCGTCTACACCGGCGACTCGGTCATCGTCGTGATCTGCGCCGCCGATCGCGATGCCGATGGGGAGCTGACCATCTTCGATTTCCTGGCCTTCCAGAACCTCTTCGACGCTGGCGACCTGCGGGCGGACCTGGACGAGGACGGCCGGCTCACCATCTTCGACTTCCTGGTGTTCCAGAACCGCTTCGACGCGGGCTGCGGCTGAGGGCCGGCCCGCGGAGGGCCTCTGGAAACCTCTCGAACGGCCCGCGAACGCCCTGACACGCCCGCCACGCCCCTCGCGGGCCGTTCCAAGCTCCGCCGAAGCCATTCCCAGCCCCTCGGCAGCCGTTCCGAGCCCTTCGGAACCCCTTCCCAGCATCTCGGAAGGCCTTCCCAGCTCTTCGGAACGGCTTCCCAGCTCCCCGGAACGGCTCCCAAGCCCCCCGGCGGGCGTTCCGAAGTTCCCGGCAACCCGCGCTCAAGTCGGCCCTCGGCCGGTTCGATACATCCCGTGCGGAGGGTGCTCCCGGCACGGTGCCGGGCCATCCCCCTGCGAAGCAGACCGCTGCGGAGCAGACGTATGCCACGAGCCCCCAAGCCCGAAGCCGCCTTCATCGCCTGGTCGCGCCACCGCGCCGACCTCTGGTCTGGTGGGGAGGGGCAACCGCCCGTGATCGGCCTGGACGAGCAGCAGCGGCTCGAGGCGCTGGAGGCCAGCGCCCAGGCCCACGCGGCGTACCAGGCGATGCTCGCGGCCCGCAGCGCGGCCAAGGCGGCGACCGAAGCGAAGAACAACGCCGTGGCCAGATTGCGCAGCGTCATGGGGGCCGACGTGGCGACCATCGACGCGTTCGCACTGTCCACCCGAGACCCCGGCGTGTGGGTGAAGGCCCAGGTGCCCGCGCCCAAGGACGCCAGCGTGCGCACAGCGCCGCCGCGCCCGACCGACCTGCGCGCCGCCATCGCCAGCGACGGCTCGGTGCGCCTGTCCTTCAAGGTCGCCTCGGGAGGCGGGGCGCTGTACCTGGTGCAGCGCGTGACGACCGCGCTCGGCGGGCGGCGCGACCCCTACGAGTTCATCGGCTTCGCCGGCGACGACAAGGCCTTCACCGACCGGGCCGTGCCCGAGGGGCTCAAGAGCGTGGGCTACCGCGTGGCGGTGCGCCTGAGCACGGGGCTCATGAGCGACTGGAGCATCACCTGCGAGGTGCCATTCGGCAGCCAGAAGTCCGGCTTCGTTGGCAAAGATGCGGGCAGCGTGGTGCCGGTGAAGGGGGCAGAGAAGAAGGCGACGGCGTGAGGGGCGCACGCAACAGGGCGCCCTCAATGGGGCGCGATCGCGTGCGCTTCGATTTCGACCAGCATCCGCGGATCGACCAGCCCCGCGACCACCAAAAGCGTCGCTGCCGGCCGGATGTCGGTGAACACTTCGCCGTGGGCCCGCCCCACCGCCTGGGCGTGCGCGACATCGGTCACATACATCCGCGTCGCCACGACGTCGGCGAGCGAGGCGCCGTGTTCGTGCAGCACCGCGCCGATGCGCTCGAGGATCACGCGGGCCTGCCCGCCGGCGTCGCCCTCGTGCTCGATGGCGCCGTCGGCGTTGATGGCCGTGGTGCCGGCCAAGAAGAAGTCGGTGCTCTCCGCACGCTCGATCTTGACGCAGCGGCTGTAGCCGTTGGTGGCTTCCCAGGGGCCGCCCGTTGAGATGCTGGTGCGCTTCATGCGTCCTTCCCGTTCCGTCCCGAAGCCCGTTGCTGCGATGCCCGGTTTGTTGGTTCTGACGCAGAACCAACGAACGGATTGGCGCCGCGCAGGGCCTCGGCCTCGTTCTTGAAGAACACGATGGGCGTGCACCACACCGTCGAGTTGCGGCGCGGGGCGATGCCCTCGGTCGCCGACCGCTCGATGTTCCGCACCGCGGTCCCCTCGCTTCGCAGCCCGACCACGACGCGGCTGGACGGTAGGATCGCCAGCCGCATGTGCACGCCATCGTTCTCGGCGAGCCAGGCCTCCGCGTCGCGGCGCACGCCGCACACCCCGCCGTGCGTCATCCGCAGGTAGGTGCGCATCGGGCCATCGGTCGCGAGCGTCAGGCGATGGCTGGCCTCGAGCCACCACTCCTCGACGACGCCCCGCGCAAGATCATGGTCGCGGCGGTCGCGCAGATTGTCGGCGGTGCGATTGAATCCGACGACCGTCCAGACCATCAGCAGCGCGTAGACGAGCGCGAGCGTGCCATACGAGACGGCGCCACCCACCACGAAGCCATCAACGAAGCCGTCCCGTTCCACCTGGCCCCAGCGGATGAGCCCGTACACGAGGGCCGGCGCGAGCGCCACGAGCACGAGCACCGAGTACCGCCGCCAGACCTCGGCGTGCACGGCCGCGAGCAGGTCGGCTCGACCGATGCGACCGATCGCTCCCCGAGCGAAGCTCGTCTCGTCTTCGGACATCGCGCGCACGCGGCCGATGGCCATCTGCTCGGTGAGCACCGTCCCACACTCGGGGCATTGCGTGGAACTCGCGTGGGAGAGGTCGTACTGGCAGCCCGGGCACGCGAAGCCGTACTGGAAGAACCGC
This sequence comes from Phycisphaerae bacterium, assembly GCA_030426395.1. Lineage (GTDB taxonomy): Bacteria > Planctomycetota > Phycisphaerae > Phycisphaerales > UBA1924 > JAHCJI01. The sequence goes on along the minus strand of JAUHYE010000004.1, from coordinate 43,441 downwards.
GGCGTGGCCTCGGGCGAAGTCTGGCTCACAGCTTCTTGAGCGCGTCGACGACCTGATCGACGTGCTCGGTCGTGTGCGCCGCCGAGAGCTGGAGTCGCAGGCGGGCCTCGCCCTCGGGCACCACCGGGTAGCCGAAGCCGATGACGAAGACCCCCAGTTCCAGGAGCTTCTTGCTCATCGCGATGGCGGTGCTCGTTTCGCCGACGATGATGGGGCAGATGGCGGTGGGCGAGTCGATGACCTCGAAGCCGGCGTTCTTGATCTCGGTGCGCGCGTAGGTGGTGATGTCGCGCAGGGCCTTCACTCTTTCCGGCTCGCGCAGCACGATCTCGATGGCTTTGTTGGCGCTGCACGCGACCGTGCAGGGCAACGCGTTGCTGAACAGCGTGGGCCGGCCGCGCTGGACGATGAGCTCCGTCGCGCGCTTGCGGCCGGCGATGAAGCCGCCCGCGCCGCCGCCCAGGCCCTTGCCAAGCGTGCCGGTGAAGAGGTCGACCTCGCCCAGGCTCGCGTCGAAGTTCGGAGCGCCGGGGCACATGTTAAAGTGCTCGTGCGTGCCGCGGCCGGTGGCCCCCATGACGCCGTGGCCGTGCGAGTCATCGACGATGATCATCGCGTCGAACTCGTCGCAGAGCTTGCGGAGGGCGGGCAGGTCGGCGATGTCGCCCTCCATGCTGAAGACGCCGTCGGTGACGACCCAGATCTGGCCGGTGACGTCGGGGTTCGCGCGCGCGGCTTCCAGCTTCTTTCGCAGGTCGTCGAGGTCGTTGTGCTTGTAGACGCCCTTGTGCAGGCCCTTCTTGATGACGGCGGCCAGGCGGATGCCGTCGATGATGCTGGCGTGGTTGAGCTCGTCGGAGATGATGAGGTCGCCCGACTCGCCGAGGGTCGCGAAGATCGCTTCATTCGCGTTCCAGCAGCTCACGAAGGTGTAGCTGCTCTGCGTCCCCATGTACCTCGCGATCGTGGTCTCGAGCGTCTCGTGGCAGTCGAACGTGCCGCAGATGAAGCGGACCGACGCCGTGCCGGCGCCGTACTTCTTGAGCCCCTCGATGCCGGCCTCGACCACCTCGGGGTGGTTGGCCAGCCCAAGATAATTGTTCGAGCACATGCAGATGACTTCGCGCGATTCCCCGGAGGCATCGCGCAGCATCACCGTCGGCCCCATCGGCCCGGTGAGCATCTGGAGGTGCTTGTACTGGCCGCCCTTCTCCAGGCCGGCGAGGATGTCGTCGGTGCGGGCGTTGAAGGGGTAAGTGCTGGTGGCTGAGGTCATTGTCTGGGTCTCCTGCTGGGCAGCCGCAGGATAGGACGCCAGAGCCCAACCGACCGCCTAGAGCCCCGCCACCGCCACCCCGTGCCTGGCCGAATACGCCTCGGCCAAAGCCCGCACGGCGTTGTAGTTGCTGCTGGCCGAGAAGGCCGCCGCCTCGGTCGGGCGATCGACCCGCTTGAGCACGTCGCCCAGCAGTTGCGCGGCCTCGCGGTGCTTGCCTGCGTCCTCGAGCATCTTCACCGCCCCGGCGACGGCGTAGCGCGACATGCGGGTGTCGTTCAATGAAGTATCGATGACGTCCTGGTAGGCCAGGTACGCCCCGTGCTTGTCGCCGCGCTCGATGGCGTCGCCCGCCTGCAGCATGCGGATGCGGGCCCGCAGGTCCTTCTTGGTCTTGACGTGGTCGAGCACGCGCTCCCACGCGCCGATGCGGTCCAGCGAGCTGTCCATCGACGCGATCATCGGCTCGAGCATGCCCACCATGAAGTGCTCGGCGTTCGCGTCTTCGCACAACCGGATGATGACCTGCGACCAGCGCACGCGCTCGCCCATGGTCATGGCCGGATCGGTCACGGCATCGCGCACCAAGGCCCAGCCGCGTCGATCGGCGGGGTTCTGCCGCAATGCGAGCTCAGCCAATTCCAGCACGCCCTCTCGTCCCGCTCGCTCGGCGCCACGGCGGGGCGTGTCGATCGCGACGGGGCGCACGCCGTCCTTGAGCGCTTCGGCCGCGTCGAGCCACGCCGCGGCGGCGGAGCGCTGCCGCTCGTTCACCGTGGTCAGCTTCGCGAGCAGCCCGAGCTCGTCGTCGCCGATGGTCGCAAGAGTCTGCGGGTCGAGCAGGTCGCCGCGGACGCCCTGGTACTCCTCGTAGCGGCCGACGTTGAAGTTCCACACGGCGCCGCGGCCCCTGGCCTCGAGGTACCCAACCCAGGCGTGGCCGACCTCGCCGCCGCGGCCGGTGACGTAGGCGGTCGGCACGCCGATCGCTTTGCCGACCGTGACGGCGTAGTGGCACTGGTCGGCGCACACGCCGCCGAGCCTGGCGATGTTGGGCAGCGTGAAGCCCTGCTCGCTGACCGCCTTGGGCCGGCCCGTGTTGGCGTGCGCGTAGTCGTACTTGATGTCGAAGAACCGCTGCCCGACCGCGCGATCGCCGCGGTGCTTGTCCAGGGCCCACTCGAGCTCGTCGATGCTCGCGGCCGCGTCGACCACGTACACCAGCAACTCCGGCGGCACGCTGCGCAGGCCGAAGAGCATCTGCCGCTCGTTGCTGGTGTAGTACTCGAACAGGGCAACCGGCCCGGCCGAACGCGCGGTGTTCTCGTTGACGCGGCGGGCGAACGGCTTCTCGCCATCATGCACCACGCACAGCGCCGCGACCAGCTCGGCATACCTGGCGACCTTCTGGTCGCCGAATCGCTCGCGCAGGTCTTCGAGCACGCGCAGCACGCCCGCCGCGTGGTCGGCGTCGCTCACCACGAACGCCAGCGTCCGGCCCGGGCCCGCGTCGGCCGAGAGATATTCCCACCAGCCCGCACGCTCGCTTATGGGAGCCGCACCGGCGAGTTCGGCGATGCGCCGGGCCGCCGCGACGCCGACCAGCGTGGATTCGTCACGCTTGGATCCCCCAACCGCCGCGGCGGCCAGCAGGGCATCGAGGTCTGCCAGCATCTTCTCGCGGAGCTCGTCGTCGGCCAGCGAGCGGGCGGCGTTGCTTTCGATCTCCACCAGCCGCTCGGAGATCTGCTCCGAGAGCGGCGTCTGGGCATTGGCGATCGCGACCAACCCTGTCGCAATCCAAACAGCCATCGCTCGAATGATCGTGCCCGTCATGGTCAACCCTCCGCCCGCTCGCTGTCACGCGGGCTCCGCCCCCGGCGTATCCGGCTCTGAGAGATCATTGGGCCAGAACCCAGAGGCCACAAGCCCGGAGAGGATGCACATGAAGCCCGTTCCCGCGATCACCGCCACGCTGCTGGCCGCCGGCCTGAGCGCGAGCCCCGCCGCCGCCCAGGAGATCCGCCTGGCCACCGAAGACACCTACGTCGAGAGCAGCCAGCCCGCGACGAACTTCGGCTCGGCCGAGGAATTGGCCGCGGGCAAGGGCAGCTTCTGGGGGCTTGGCTTCGGCCGGATCTACCTGAAGTTCGACCTGAGCGACGTGATCGAGCCCGACGCCATCGAGAGCGCCACGCTGCGTGTGTACCAGCACCGCACCGAGCCCGCCGCCGGCGGCTTGGGCGACGACGTGTTCGCGCTCCTGAGCGATTGGGACGCCGGCACGGTGACGTGGGACACCAGGCCCGAGAACGGCGACCGCGCCGGCAACGAGAGCCGCCGCGTCGGCGCCAGCGGCTCGGTCGGCTGGCTCGACTACGACGTGACCGAACTCGTCCGCGCCATCGCCGCGGGGGCGCCCAACAACGGCTTCGCCGTCGCCCAGCTCACCGAGTTCGGCGCCGGCGCCTCGCGCTACGGCTACTTCCGCAGCCTGGAGTTCTCCGACGAGACCCTGCACCCGCAACTGGAACTGGTCATCGGCGTGGCCTGCCGCGTCGACCTCGACGGCGACGGCGAGCTGACCCTCTTCGACTTCCTCGCATTCCAGAACGCGTTCGACGCGGGCGATCCGCTCGCCGACTTCGACGGCGACGGCTCGCTCACGATCTTCGACTTCCTCGCGTTCCAGAACGAATTCGACGCGGGCTGCGAGTAAGGCCGGGGTATCCACGCGCCGGGCAACCCACGGCCCGGGCGGTGCGTATGACTGGCCGGAGGAGGAACACGATGCACCACGCTATCCATGCGCCCGTTTCGGCCTTGCTCGCCTGCGGCCTGGCGATGCCGGCCCTGGCACAAGACTGGAGCAACTCGGGCGGCAACGCCCAACGCAACGGCCAGACGAGCGAAGTTGGCCCGGCTTCCCCAGACATCCTCTGGGACGGTGGCCGCACCAGCATCATCGCCTGGCAGCCGGTGATCGAGGGCCGGCGCGTGTTCATGGTGCGCCAGTCGGCCTTCCCGCCCGAGAGCGACCGCAGCCCCGTCGTCGCGATGGACCTGGACACGGGCGACGAGCTGTGGTTCCGCAACATCCCAGCCGACCCCGACCACTGGACCACCACCGTGCTGGGCGTCAGGGACGGTCGCGTGTACGCCTCTCGCGCGGGCAACGGTTCGAGCGTGTCGGCGCCGATTTATGCGCTCGACGCCGCAACGGGCGACACGCTGTGGTTCAGCACCGAAGAGACCACGATGGGCGCCTACGACGGCGCGGTCTTCGCCGACGACGGCGACATCATCGCCGCCGACTTTCGCACCATCAAGCGCTTCGACGCCGAAACGGGAAGCCTCGTGTGGGCCGCCGATCGCTCCTGCTCGGTCAGCGGCACGTGCGGCGGCGCCATCTATGACGGCAAGGTCTACGTCATCGACGCGGCCGTGGGCGGGCACCGCGTCAAGCGCTTCGACCTGGCCACCGGCGCGTTCGAGGTCGAGAGCGAGCTCATGGAAGGCTTCACCGTGCAGACCACGCCCATGATCGGGCCCGACGGCACCATCTACGTCCAGCGCACCCAGAACAACCCAGCGGTCGACCACTTCTACGCGCTGGACGACAACGGCCCGGACATCACCGTCCGCTGGCGCGTCGAGGCCGGGTGGACCACCACCAGCGAGTTCACGGTCGGCCCCGATGGATCGGTCTACGCCATCGACCGCGATTATGCCATCATGAAGATCGACCCGGCCACCGGCGACGTCATCGGCTCGAGCCCGCCGCTCGATGGCGGCGCCGGCAGCCCGCGCATGGCCAGCGATCGCGACGGCAACCTCTACGTCAGCAACGGCGAGTTCGCCACCGGCCGGTTCTTCAGCTTCGACTCGAGCCTGGAAGAACGCTGGAGCGTCCCCGTGCGCAACATCAACATCGGCGGGCCCGCGATCGGCCAGGGCGGCACGCTGATCATCGCCGGCGTCGGCTCGGACATCCGGGCGTACCGAGGCCCCGTTGGCGACTGCCGGGCCGACCTGGACGGCGACGGCGAGCTGACCCTCTTCGACTTCCTGGCCTTCCAGAACGCCTTCGACGCGGGCGACCCGATCGCCGATTTCGACGGGGACGGCAGCCTCACAATCTTCGACTTCCTGGCGTTCCAGACCGAGTTCGACGCGGGTTGCTCCTGAGAAACCCGCCGCACGGGCCGCCCAGGAGAATCCATCCAAAACCCGGATATCGGTCCGGGGCCTTTTCTATCAAACCCCGACCGTGATAACCCTGAAAATCCGCCCTGGCACGGCGTGAGGGCGGTTCGTCCGTCGCGGCTATTCCTCCCAAAATGGTTTCGGGAACGCCCGGAATGGTTTCGGGCGTTCCCAAGATGGTTCCGGGAGCGCTCCGGGAGGATTCGGGAACGCCCGAAACAGATCTGGGAACGCCCGGAGAGGCTTTCGGAATGCCCGGGATGGCTCTGGGAACGGCTCAAGAGCCCTCCGGAACGCCCGACATCGCCCCCCGAACGCCCCGAGAGGCTCGGGGAACGACGGGAATCGCTCATGAAACGCCCCGAGAGACTCGGGGAACGATGGGAGCGGGCCGGGCGGTCCCGGGCGTGGCCTTCGCGGCTGCGATGGGGGCTGGTCCGACGCCGGTGGTCCCAGAACCCCGCCTCCCGCGGCCCGCCGGCCGATGACCGCCGAATCCACCCATCCCCGGCCCATCGTTCTTGACACGCCCGCTCGTTTCCGGTATCTTGGGCCCGGCCCGGCGTGCCGCCGGGGCAGGGGAGGTCGAGATGCGTTTGGCACAGAGCACCGGGCACGGCCGGCGGGCCGCGCTCCTTGTTGTTGCGGGCCTGCCGATGGCGGCGCCCGTTGGTCTCGTGCACGTTGGTCTCGTGGCGACGCTCGCACCGTCGGCCCTGGCCCAGGGCCCGCTCAGCGATCCCTTCCCCGCCGTGCTCGAACTGGCCGACCTGGACGGGGCCATCGGCTTTCGACTCGAGGGCACCGACGCGGACGACCACAGCGGCCGCTCGGTGGCCTCGGCGGGTGACGTCAATGGCGACGGCATCGACGACCTGATCATCGGGGCCGTGTTGGCCGATCCGGGCGGCCGCACGAACGCCGGCTCGAGTTGCGTCGTCTTCGGGCGCGACATGGTGAGTTGCAGGGCCGAACTGGACGGCGACGGCGCGCTCACCATCTTCGATTTCCTAATGTTCCAGAACGAGTTCGACGCGGGGTGTGAATAGTCAAGGTCTTCGCCGCGTGAGTACGCTCTGAGGTGGTAACGTGCTTAACGATCTCGACGGCGGCGCCCCAGCACGTACAAGCCAGCACAAAGCAGCACACCTGTCGAGGGTGCGGGCACATAGGTCAACGTCACGTCGCTTTGCCCCAGCCCCACGATGTCCATCGTCACGAAGGACGCTCCACCGTTGAGCCCCCCGATCGAAATGTTGAGCATCTGGAAGTTGGTCGATGACGTAAAATCGATCGTGTGGCCGTCGCCCCACCTGCGGAAGAACTCCCCGAGCGTCTCGCCATCGAGCGGATCAAAACCCGGCTGATCACCAGCCGTAGCGCCGCTCAGCATACGTAGGTCGAGGGTGGAATCGAAGAATGACAGGTCGAAATCGTTAACGTTGCCAAATTCCAGTGTGTCCTGTGGATTGTCGACAACATACAAGCCCGCGTCCGAGAATTCATAACGCGCTGAGATGAGACTCCCCAGTTTATACGTTTCGTCGGAGGCCACCAGGCCAGACGCGAACTCGATCTCAACCGTCGCGATCTGCCCGGCTAGATCGATTCCGTCGATCGCTCCCTCATGTACCTCGATGCCTGTGTATCTCAGCACATCGGTTGACGCCCTGACGCCCGCTGCGGCTAGTCCGACAACCGAAAACATACATATTCCAATCCACAAGTGACTTCTCATACCTCTTCTCCCTTTGATCTCTCCGATTGTACAAGACAGAGGTGCCGGGGTTGCACCCCGCACACCTACGCGCTAGGCGCCTCGATCCGCAGCATCCGCCGGATCTCGTCGGTCTTGAAGCCCAGCAGCATCGGCCGCCGCACGCCGGGCAGCACGATGGCGTCGTACAGCTCGCGCACCACGCCCTCGAGCCGCAGCCAGTGGTCGGTGGTGCCGGTGTCCAGGTTGATCATGTGCAGGGCGCACCGGGCCTCGGCGTCCTTGGCCTTCAGGTTTTGCTGGAGCGGCAGGCCCTCGAACGTCCGGTTCTCGCGCGCCGCCGAGAGGCCGACGATGGCGTGGTTGCCGACGAACGTCATGCCGCGCGCAAAGCCGGGGCAGAAGGCGACCTCCTCGAATCGCCCACTGGCGAGATCGACGAACCCCAGGAACCCAGTGCCGGCGTTCACCAGCCACACCTTGCCGGGGTGATCGGGATGCACGCGCGGCGAGTGCGGCATGCTCAGCCCCTCGGCCACGACCTCGCTCGTGCGCACGTCGATCAGCACGCCCCCGCCATCACGCCGATCGCGCCAGCCGTCGGCCACGTCGCTCTTGCTGACCGCCGTGACGTACAGCGGCTCGCCCGTCGCAGGATCGGCCGCCAATCCGTTGAGGTGGCAGCGGTCCTCGCCCACCGGCGCCTCCAATGGCGCGCTGATAAACGGCGGTGTCCACACGGGCTTGAAGCTGTGCGTCTCGCTGATTGTCCCCAAACAATTGAACGCCGTCACGCAGAACACCGGCGGCCTGCCACTTGGCACCACGATGTCGTGCACGTCCACGTCGCCCGTGGTGTAGCCAACGGTGGGAACGTACAAGGCGTCGTAGCCGTCGGGCGTGGCCTGCCCCTGGGGCACGTAATTCTCGAGCCGCCAGAGCTGGTAGAGCGAGGCCATCCACAGCGTCTGGCCATCGGCCGACGCGTGCAGCCCCATGCAGCGGTTGAACGTCCGCTCGTAGACACTGAGGCGGCCGCTCGGTTGCACGCCGACGAGGAAGAGCTTGCCCGCCTGGTACGTGCTCAGGCCGAGGCTGATGCCCAGGCCGGCCATCCACTCGATGAGGTGACGCGACGCGGTGATCGCCAGTTCGGGCTGCTTTGCCTGGGTGCCGGTGTCCATGCGTCCAGCATATGGCGCGGCGGTCGCATGTGGGGGTTGGTGGGTTGGGGGTGCCCCGGCGACGGCGATCGGTTGCCCGAGCCGAGCGCACAGCGCCAGAAAACGTCACGGCGAAGCCACATACGCTGGCCAATGGGCAAGCCGGCATTCGATCTCCAGCCAGGCGACGTACGCGGCCCGGTGGGCACCCTGGCGGTGGTGCTCGGCGACCAGCTTCACAGTCGCAGCCCGGCCCTGCGCGCACTTGACAAGGACGCCGACGCCGTCCTCATGATGGAGGTCGACGAGGAGGCCACCCTCGGCCCCAGCCACCGGCAACGCACGGCCCTGTTCTTCTCGGCCATGCGTCACTTCGCGCTCGAACTGCGAGCCAAGGGCTACCGCGTTCGCTACACACCAGTCAACCAACGCGGCAACACCCACAGCCTGACCGGCGAAGTCGAGCGAGCCGCCAGGGCCCTGAAACCCGACCGCATCGTCGTCGTCCACCCCGGCGACTGGCGTGTGTACCTGGAAGCCGAGAAGTGGGAAGACGCCACGGGCGTGGAGACCGAGATCCTCGAGGACACGCACTTCACCTGCTCGCTCGACGAGTTCAACGAGTGGGCCGACGGCCGCAAGGAACTCACGATGGAGTACTTCTATCGCGAGCGTCGCAGGGCCCTGGGCGTCCTCATCGACTGCGATGGCACGCCCGAGGGTGGCCAGTGGAACTATGACCACGACAACCGCGAGAGATTCGGCAAGGACGGGCCCAACGCCCCACCCCCGCTCACCTTCGAGCCCGACGCCGTGACGCGAGAGGTCATCGATCTCGTCAGCACGCGATACCCCGACGCCCCCGGCAAGCTGGACAACTTCCGCTGGCCGGTCACCGCCAGGGATGCGAAGAAGGCCCTGGACGACTTCGTCACCCGCCGCCTGCGCGACTTCGGCCAATTCGAAGACGCGATGTGGACTGGCCAGCCATGGCTCTTCCACAGCCAGCTCAGCGTGCCGATGAATCTCAAGCTGCTCGACCCCAAGACGTGCGTCGATGCCGCGCTCGATGCGTACAGGACCAACAACGCCCCGCTCAACTCCGTCGAGGGCTTCATCCGCCAGATCATCGGCTGGCGCGAGTACATCCGCGGCGTCTATTGGCGCGAGGGCCCGGGCTACCGCGACCGCAACTGGCTCGGCCAGCACGGAGACCTGCCCGACTTCTACTGGACCGGCGACACTGATATGCGTTGCATGAAGGAGTGCATCGATCCCGTGCTGGACTACGCGTGGATGCACCACATCCCCCGCCTCATGGTCACCGGCAACTTCGCGCTCATCGCCGGTGTGCATCCTCGCGCCATCGGCGACTGGTACTTTGGCATGTACGCCGACAGCGTCGACTGGGTGACGACGCCCAACACCATCGGTATGTCGATGTACGCCGACGGCACGGACGAAGCCGGCCCCATCGTGGCCACCAAGCCCTACGCCGGGGCCGCGAACTACATCAACAAGATGTCCAACTTCTGCAAGTGTTGCCCCTACGACCACAAGGCCCGCAATGGCGAAACCGACAAGGGCAAAGCCTGCCCTTTCAATACCTTCTATTGGGACTTTCTGATCCGCAACGAGGACCGATTCAAACGCAACCACCGCATGTCGCTCATCATGAAGAATGTGACCAGCATGCCCAAGGAAGACAAGATCTCCATACGAGTCACCGCCACAGCCCTGCGCAAGAAGCTGGGCATTGGCGACATCGACGGTCATAAACAAGTGAGGCCCGCCTAATGCGACCCTTGATGTGGTTCCGAGCCGACCTGCGAACCCGCGACAACACCGCGCTCGTCGCCGCCTGCGCCGCGGCCTCCAAGGGCGTGGTGGCCGTGTTCACCATCTGCCCCGAGCAATGGCGCGAGCACGACTGGGGCGATCCGCGCGTGGGCTTCCTGCGGCGGAACCTTCTCGAACTCTCGAAGGCTCTCGAAGGCCGCAACATCGCCCTGAAGATCATCGAGCGCGACACCTTCGACGGCGTCGAGACCGACCTGCTCGACCTGGCCAAGGAGCACCACTGCACCGCCCTCTTCTTCAACGAGGAGTACGAGGTCAACGAACGCGCCCGCGACGCGAGGGTCGCCGCCGCATTCGCAAGGGCCGGCCTTTCCGTCCGCAGCTTCCACGACCAGTGCGTCGTTCCCCCAGGCGAGCTGCGCACGCAGGAAGACAAGCCCTACACCGTCTACTCGCCCTTCAAGCGCAAGTGGTACGCGTACTACAACGACGGCAACGCCCCCAAAGCCCAGAGCCTCGCGAAGAAGCAACCCGAGATGGTCTCCACGCCCGATGGCATCCCCGATCAATTCGGCAACTACGACCCCCAGGCCGGCCGACCCGACCTCTGGAAGGCCGGCGAGGACCACGCCCGCGCACGCCTTGGCAGCTTCATCGAGGATCGCCTCGCCCAATACAAGGAAGACCGCGACTTCCCCGCCATCAACGGCACCAGCACGCTGAGCCCGTACCTGGCGATCGGCGCCATCTCGCCCCGCCAGTGCATCGAGGCCGCGCTGGACGCCAATCACGGCAAGCTCGACACGGGCGGCAAGGGCCCGGTGCACTGGATGAGCGAGGTCATCTGGCGCGAGTTCTACCGACAGATCCTGCTCGCCTTCCCACGTGTATGCCGCCACCAGGCGTTCAACCCCAAGTACGACATCAAGTGGCGCACCGACAAGAAGGCGAAGGACGAATTCGCCGCCTGGTGTGAAGGCAAGACCGGCTACCCCATCGTCGATGCCGCCATGCGCCAGCTCAACCAGACCGGCTGGATGCACAACCGCGTACGCATGGCCGTGGCGATGTTCCTCACCAAGGACCTGCTCATCGACTGGCGCTGGGGCGAGCGGTACTTCATGGAGCAACTCGTCGACGCCGACCTAGCCAACAACAACGGTGGATGGCAGTGGTCGGCCGCCACCGGCACCGATGCTGCCCCCTACTTCCGCATCTTCAACCCAATCAGCCAGAGCAGGAAGTTCGACCCCGACGGCGCCTACATCCGTCGCTTCGTTGAGGAACTCGAAAGCGTGGAAGGCGACAGCATCCACGAGCCTTGGAAGCACGAGTCGCTCTTCCAGGATACCAGGTATCCAAAGCCCATCATCGACCACGCCGAGGCCCGCGAGCGGGCCCTCGAGGCGTTCAAGGTCGAGAGCTGAGTGTCAGTCCCAGAACGGATCGACGACGAACGCCGAGCCCTCACGCCGAACATTCTTGTAGCTTCGCAGCAACGCGTTCGCGCCGATGCCAGGCCGCTGGTCGGGCTGGGCGGGGATGCCGCGCCGGTCGTCCTCGTTCACGAACAGGTTGTCGGCCTGCGTGGGCTGGTCGTAATCGCGGAAGACGTACGTCAGCGTCACAGGGTCGGGCCGAGACTCGAACACCACGCGCAGGTCGTTGTACGCGACGTTCCCCGACCACTCGGTCGACCGGCCGTGGATCTTCAGTGTCTTGCTCTCCCGGCCGAAGAGCCCCGGCGCGAGGTACCAGTCGCCGGGATCGCCGCCATACACCGGCCCGCGATTTCCAATGATCGCTTCACCCGGCTCGTTGGTGGCGGTCCACGTTTTCTCACGATCGCCAAACGGCGCGCTGTGGGCGTACGACGTGAAACCGATGCCCCCGTCCAGCCGCCTCACCGTGCCGCCAGCGCTCCCCCCTCGCTCGACGGGCACGCCCGCGAACCCGGGATCGAACACCGCCGCCGAAGGATCCAGCGCCGCCGTTGGCAGCTTGTCTTCGTATCCCCGGTCGACCTCGATGAGTTGGCTCGTCTCGGCCGGGCTCACCAGCAGGTCGGTGGGCACGTACCCGTTGAAGATCATCAGCGACAGGATGTTGCCCGTGTTGTCCTTCACCTCGGGTTCGCTGGCCGTCACCGTTGCGTCGTTGCGGTCGGCCAGGCTGGGCCTGGGATAGACCTCCTTGTTGGACTGCGCCCAGATGGACATGCCCTGGGCAACGCCGCGGATCTGCGTGGCGTCCTTCACCTGGCGGGCCACCAGCCGAGCCTGCCCGAGCGCTGGCAACAGAATACCGATGAGCAGCGCGATCACCGCGATGACCACGAGCAACTCGATGAGCGTAAATGCACGCCGTGGCATAAGTTCAGCTCCTCAAAGGAGTAGCCCCCCGACACCATTGTACGGGCTCGTGCTCATCTGGTTCCCCCCGACAACGTCCGCAAACAAAAACACCGCGGACCCATACAGGCCCGCGGCGCGATAAACCAAGCTGTCAGGCCGGGAAACCGGCCCAAGCGTCAGCCGAGGCTGACAAGGAGGCTTAGTCGACCCAGCCGACCACGTTGTACGTGATGCCGGTGCGGGTGACCTGGCCGATCGGACGCAGGTAGGCGTTGGTCATGTCCAAGGCCTGCGTGCCGCCGGTGCTGGTCGAACGCAACTGCACGCGACCCGGGGTGGTGCCGGTGCCGCCGGTAGCCCCCTCGTTGAGCTCGACGCCCGTCTGGTCGTTCTCGGGGTGGAACAGGTTGTCCGGACGGCTGAAGGGCGTGCTGCTGCCGACAAAGGTGAAGGTCAGCGTCTCGGGGTCGGGGCGGGTGTGGAATTCGACGTGCTGGTCGTTGTAGCCGATGTTGCCGGCCCAGCTGGTCTTCGAGCCGTGGATGAGCAGCGTCTTGGACTGGTCGCCCAGGGTCGCGTCCTCCTCGAGGCGCCAGTTGGCGTCCGGGCCGGTGCCATCGAGCGTGTAAATCGGGCCGCGGTTGCCCAGGATGGCGTCGGTCGAGCTGAAGGTGTTGCTCCAGATGCGGTTGCGAGCGCCGAAGTAGGGCACCTGGGCGTACGAGTTGTTGCTGATGTTGGTCTGCTCGGGGTCGTAGCCGGTGGGGTTGTTATCGAGGGGGGTGCCCTTGAACGTCGGATCCCACAGGGCCGACTCCGAACGCACGGCCGCATCGGGGTTGGCGCTCTCGTAGCCATCGCGACGCTCGACCTGGCCGGCCTCGGCCGGGCTCACGGCGAGCTCAACGGGGAAGAACCCGTTGAAGATCAGCAGCGACATCGCGTTGCCGGTGGTGTCCTTCTGGAACTGGGCGCCCGTGCCGCCGAAGTTGACCGTGTCGTTGTTGCGGTCGACGCGGCTGGGGATGGGGTACAGCTCCTGGTTGTTCTGAGCCCAGATGGCCATCGCCTGAACGATGCCGCGGACCTGGGTCGAGTCCTTCAGCTGGCGGGCGGTGGCGCGAGCCTTGCCCAGGGCCGGCAGCAGGATGCCGATCAGCAGGGCGATGATCGCAATCACCACCAGCAGCTCGATCAGCGTGAACGCCTTGCGGTTCTTGATCGTCTTCATGGAACGTGTCTCCAAACTTCCCGATCGCGGCCGGGGCAATGCACCGGGGCGATCGGTCATCATCAGCGATCCGCAAAACCGTGCGGACCAAGCGGAGCCGAGGCAAACTCAATGCACCCGCCGACCTGTTCTCGGCCAGACCAGAGGCATCGCGAATCGCGATACCCGGGCGGGGCTGATCGCCAGCGGCTGATGTGGGCACCCGTGGTGCCACTCCGGGGCGATCGTCAAGATGTCGGAAGAGGTCTCAAGTGGGTGCTGATGACGTTGGGCGAGCGAAGTCGTCCCATCAGAACGGTGTTGCGTATACCCGCTTGCGATCCCTTCCCGCTACGCGTAGCGCGTACAGATTACTGGAATCGATTCGTCCGATCAAGCCCTTCGGTTGCGATCTGGGTCCGAAACCGTGAAATCGCGATAGTTAAAACCCGATCATCACCCAAACATTAAGCAAGGACCGACATGCCATGCCGGACACAATCCAAACTTTAGCCTCCCTCAATATCGAACTACCCAAGCCGCCAGCCGCCGTCGCCTCCTACATCCCGGTCCGCCTCGATGGCACACTGGCCTTCGTCAGCGGCCAGTTGCCCTTCGTCGACGGCAAACTGCCCCACACCGGGCTGGTCGGCAACGACGTCGGGCTCGAGCAGGCCCAGGGCCTTGCCCGCACCTGCGCCATCAACGCCCTGGCGGCGCTGCACGAGTACGCCGGCGGGCTCGACAACATCGAGGGCATCGTCAAGGTCGGCGTGTTCGTCGCCTGCGGCCCGAACTTCGCCGATCACCCCAAGGTGGCCAACGGCGCGAGCGAACTCTTCCAGCAGGTCTTCGGCGACTCGGGCCGCCACGCGCGGGCGGCGGTGGGTTGCTCGTCGCTCCCGCTGTCGGCACCGGTGGAGGTTGAGGTGATCGCGCGGTTGCGGAACGCGCTTTAGCCGAACGCCTTCTTGTAGTCGGCCAGGAATCGCTCGAGCCCCGAGTCGGTCAGCGGGTGGTTCATGACCTTGCCGATGACGTCGAAGGGCACGGTCGCCACGTCGGCCCCCACCATCGCGCACTGGAGCAGGTGGTTGGGGTGGCGGATGGACGCGGCCAGGATCTTCGTGGGCAGCCCGTAGTTGTCGTAGATCTGGCGGATCTTGACGATCAGCTCCATGCCGTCCTCGCCGATGTCGTCGATGCGGCCGATGAAGGGGCTCACCAGGTAGGCCCCAGCCTTGGCGACCATGAGCGCCTGGAGCGACTGGAAGCACAAGGTCATGTTCGTGCGGATGCCCTCGTCGCTCAGCGACTTGCACGCGCGCAGGCCGTCGACCGTGCTGGGCAGCTTCACCACGATGTTGTCGGCGATGGTCGCCCGGTCCTTGCCCTCGGCCAGCATCTCGTCGAACGTCGTCGCGATGACCTCGGCCGACACCGGCCCGCTGACGACCTCGCAGATCTCGGCCAGGCGCTTGCCGTAATCGACGCCCTCCTTGGCGATGAGCGTGGGGTTGGTGGTCACGCCGTCGAGCACGCCCATGCCGTGGGCCTGGCGGATCTGGTCGAGATTGGCCGTGTCGATGTAGAGTTCCACGCGGGCGATTCCTTTGTTCAATCGGATCGAAATGGGTGAAAAAACGAGCCCCGAGCGCGAGCCCGGGGTCTCAGCCGATTCAGGGCGAAACCGTAGCCTCGTCCTCGCACTCCAGCATGACCTTCAATTCCCGTCGCATGATCTTGCCCGTCGGGTTTCGCGGCAGGGCCTCGAGCACCCGGATCTCGCGCGGCACCTTGTACCCGGCCAGCTTCTCCCGGCACCACGACTTGAGCGCCGCCGGGTCGGGCGTGGCGCCCTCCTCGGGCTCGACAAAGGCCACGATCTCCTCGCCGCGCATCGGACACATGCGGCTGGTGACACCCGAGGCCGCGACGTCCGGGTGGAAGTTGAGCACCTCTTCGATCTCGCGTGGGAAGACGTTCTCGCCGCCGACGATCATCATCTCCTTCAGCCGCCCGGTGATGAGCAACCTCCCGACCTCGTCCACGTGCCCGATGTCGCCGGTGCGGAAGAACCCTTCGGCGTCGAACACCCGCCGTGTCTCCTGCTCCTGGTTGAAGTAACCCTTCATGACATTGGGCCCACGCACGCGGATCTCACCGTCGTGGCCGTCGGGCAGCTCGTGGCCGTCGGTCGTGCATGGGTCGGCACCAGTGCGACACTGGGCTGGTCTCGGTGAGCCCGTACCCCTCGTGGATCGCCACGCCGAAGCGCTCCTGGAAACGCCGGAAGATGTCCGCCGGCAAGGGCTCGCCGCCCGAGACGGCGTAGCGGATCTTCGCGAAATCCTCGGCTTTGGCCGACTTCACCGACAGCAGCGCGCCGTACATCGAAGGGATCGCCACGAACACCGTCGGCTGGTGCTCTCGGAACAGCCGCACCACCAACTGCGGCACGAACCTGGCCGTGTACACGACCTTCTGCCCAAGCAGCAGCGGGAGCAGCGTCATCACCGTGAGCCCAAAGCTGTGGAACTGCGGCAGAACGCTCAGGAACGTGTGGTTGTCGCGCGTGAACTGCACGAACTGGTCGATCTGCGAGACATTGCTGAGCAGGTTGCGGTGCGTCAGCATGACACCCTTGGGCCGCCCGCTGGTGCCCGAGGTGTACAGCAGCACCGCCAGGTCGTCCATCGCCGATCGGGCCGGCCAGCGCGGCTCGGGCACGCCCTTGAAGTTCACCTCTTCGAGCTTGATGATGTTCTTGCACTTGGGCTCGCAGCCCAGGTGTTCGAGCAGCGGGCCGGCGGTCACGATGGTGTCGGTGCCGCAGTGCTCGACGATGTACTGGAGTTCCTCGGGCTTGAGCAGGTAGTTCAGGGGTACAACGGTCTTGCCCAGCATCCAGCCCGCCAGGGCGGCGATGGGGAACCCCCCACTGGTGGGCAGCAGCACGCCCACGGTGTCGGTGGTGCATCGGCGTTCGATCTCCGACGCCAGGAAGAAGCTTGCCGCCAGGATCTTGAACCCTGTATAGCTGGTCCGATCGTCGATCACAAGCGTCTTGCGCCCGTGACGGATCAGGCTCCGCAGTAGCGACCATTGGATGCTCAAGCCAGCGCCCCCACTTTCGCCACATTTTCGCCGACACCCGGATCGGCGAGCCCGAAGCGCGAAGGATCTCCGCAAGATGGTAGACCAACCACTAACTCCGTCGTCCCCCACCCGGCTCGGCCCGTGCCTCGCGCTCGTGCTCACCCTGCTCACGCTGTCGGCGTGCGCTGGCGGGGGCGGCCAACCAACCTACCGGGACCACTACGAGGCCGGCCGCTACTCCATGGCCCTCATGACCGCCCGCGCCACGGCCGGACGGCCCGGGGGCAGCAGCGACGCCTCGCTCGTGGCCGGGCTCGCCGCCGAGGCCATGCGCGACGACCTTACCGCCCGGCAATGGCTCCAACCCATCGCCCGCGGCTCGGGAGACACCGCCGCCCGAGCGCGCGCGGGGCTGGCACTCATCGAGCTGCGCACTGGCGACCCGCTGACCGCCGCTCGCGAGCTCGAATCCGTGAGCGCCCAGCTCACCGGCCAGGATGGCCGCGACGCCGCGCGCGTGGCGGCCGACGCCTACGACCGAGCGGGCCGCCCCAACGACGCCGAACGCCTCCGCCGCCGGGCCGCGGGCATGTACGAGACCACCAACCGCGGCAACCCAAGCTTCGTCGCCGGCGGGTACACGCTGCAACTGGGCGCCTACAGCACCCGCAGCGGCGCTACACAACGCGTCACCGAGGTCAGTTCGGCCACCCGCAGCGCCGGACTGGGCGAACCGAGCGTCGAGATCGCCACCCGCGAAGGCCGTGTGCTCTACCTCATCCACGCCGGCCGATTCCGCACGCAGGCCGACGCCGAGCGTGCACGCCGAACCCTCGGGGTGTCATCGATCGTGGCCGAGGCAATCTAAACATAAGAGCGGGGCCCGCGATGTCCGCGAGCCCCGCTCGAGTGAACCTCAATCCGCCAGCGTTACGGGCAGCTGGTCGTGAAGATCTGGAACGCGTCCAGACCCGCCTCGGTCACCGAGTCGTTGGGGTTGTCGGTCACCAGGAAGCGGAACTGCATCTGGCTCGTCAGCGGCACGAAGTCGCTGATGTTCCAGGTCATCTTGTTCCACCCCGCGGCGTCACCCGTGGTCTCGATGAGCGTCCACGACAAGCCGCCGTTGTTCGAGACCTCGACATCCATGGAATCAACATCCAGGTCGTCGTTGGTGAACCACCGGGCGTAGCTGAGCTGCGCCCCAGGTGCAGAACTCAGGTCGTACACCGGCGAGATCAGGATCGTCGGCCCGCCGTCCACGTCCGAGTTCGACTGGGTCGTGTCGTTGTCGGTCAGGAAGCACTGGCCCGAGCCGTCGAAGTCGGCGTTGGGGTCGCCGCGACCCCAGGCCGCGGGCACGCCGCGGTCCCAGGCGCCGTCGGTGATCTCGATGTTCTCGAACGTCCAGCCCACCGCCGTCTCGAAGTCGAGGTCGGCAATGAAGGTCTGGTTCGCCACGGTGTAGCCGAAGACGTCATCGGGCGCCGTCGGCGGGAACACGACCTCACCGCTCGCCGTGCCCTCGGCCGCCAGGTAGAACTCGGGGTTGTCTCCGCAAGCCGCCGCGGGGATGGTGGCCTCGTAGAGATCCTCACCCATGCTCACAAGCGGCACGTCGATGAACGTGCCGCCATCGAAGCGGTACCGCAGCACTTCCGAGCCGCCCACGAGCGCCTCGCCGTCCTTGGCCTTCACCTCGACCAGGAACGAAACCTCCTCGCCCGGCGCGGCGATGTCCGGCAGCACGCTCTCGATGTCGAAGTCGATGCCCAACGGGGCGCGGTTGTTGTTGACGTACAGGTCGTCCAGACCCAGACGCCCGACGGCCGACCCGAAGCTGGGGCCGAAATCGAAGCGGACGGCCTCGATGTCGCCCAGGTCAAGCCCGCTGCCGTTGACCAGGAAGTCGCTCAGACGGATTCGGATGGTCTCGTACTCGTTCTGCCAGCCCGCGCCCGAGCCCGCGCCGGTGCGCTGGTAGGGCTCCTCGACGCCGCCGCCGTAGACGCCGGTGTTGATCGAACTGGTCGTGCCCGCGCCGTCGCGAAGCGAGACGGTGAAGTTCAGGTCGCCCAGCGCGGCGGCCGTCTGCGGGTGTCGAGTGCCTTGCGCGGCACGGAAGCTCAGGAAGAAGTCGTCGGTCCAGTCACGCTCGCCGGGAATGACCGAGAACTCGATGAAGCTATCACTGGTCCAGTCGAAGACCAGGCCGCGCGAATCGTCGCCGCTCGTCGCCCGGGTCATGCCGTTGCTGGGCTGGCTGCCCGTCCAGCTATACGAGCCGTCCGAGTCGCTCTGGAGCACCTCGGCCGCGTTGCTCACGCTGAACATCACCGAGCCGCCAGAGCTGCTCTGGTCGATCGCCGGGTTGGTCTGGAAGTCGTCGATGTAGAAATCGTCGCCGTCGGTGGTCTCGCGATACTCACGCACCACCACGGTCGTCTGGCTCACGCTCTGCGACTCCAGGCTCTCGGCCTGACGCCACAAATACTCGGCCGCCATACGCCCGCCGATGCTCTCCTCGTTGTGCAGCTTGGCCAGCACCAGGTACACGGCCTCCTGCACGCGCTGGGCCTCGGCCCGGCCAATCTCGGTGCCCGGAGGGCCGCTGAAGTCGTTGAAGCCGCAGCAGTTGAAGTCGTTGTGGTCGGCTCCGTGCAGGTAGGTGCTGTAGCGGTTGCCGACGGCGCGATCGTGGATCGCGAACGAGCTCACGCCCGCCGAAGGCGCGCCGGAAATATCACCGTCGGCCGAACCCCACAGCAGGTGGTAGTTCACCAATCCCGGCTCGGTATTACCCGAGCCAAGCGAGTTGTTGGGGGCGATGCTCGACACCAGCGTGATGTCGTCGGCGTCGTAGTTCTCGGTGGTCACCAGGCCGTCACGCACGCGGGTGTAGGCACGGGCCACGCCCTCGCCGCCGCGGCTGTGGCCGATCCACATGATGCGGCTGGTATCGATCTGCCCCTGCAGCACGCCGCCGCCGATGGTGTCCAGCGAGCCCAGGAACGCGTCGGTGTGCAGGTACGTGCTGGTGGAGGCCGTTTCGATGCCCGGCTGCGTGTCGTTCTCGTTGCACATCACCACGAAGCCGTGCGAGGCAAGGTGCTGCTGCAGGAAGTCGTACCAGACGTACTGGTGGCCGTTGCCGTGGCTGATGACGATCAGCGGCAGCGGAGGCAGGTCGGCGATGTTCTCCGGATACACCGTGATCTGGCGATCGCGTGATGAGATGATGCCGGGCCATGACACCGCGTAGTCGAGCGCCGGGGCGGTCGCGTACGGGCCGAGCGCGGTGAGATTCTTGAAGATCGCGAAACCACCCAGATCACCCCGGCCGTCGATCAAGTCGCCGTCGGACAGTTCGCCATCGCCGTCGAGGTCCACCACCAGGTCGTACACCCCGGCGATGTCGTCGCCCGCGGGCCCGGCCAGCGTGGTTGAGCCGTCCAGTAGGAAGGTGTTGTCCTGGATCGTGCCGGCCGTGAAGGCAATCGACTGAGCGCCGCCGCCGCGCACGTCCATGAGCGCCGGGTCGGCATCCCACTCGGCCTGCGACTTGTTCGCCACGACGTACACATCGGCCGTCACGCCAGCAACGCTGGGGAACTGGCCCGGATCGATCGCGATGCGGACCTGGCTGCCGTTGTTGAACGCGTCGACATGGCTCGAGAACGGGTAGCCGCTCACCGTGATGGCGGCCAGTTCGGTCTCGATTGCGCCCGCCTCGTCGCAGCCGGCGTCGAACTGGTTCTGGAACTCCAGGAAGTCGAACAGCGTCAGATCGCCATCACCGTCGAAGTCGGCCGCCAGATCGCCCGCGTCGAACAGGTTCTGGAATTCCAGGAAGTCGAACAGCGTCAGGGCGCCGTCGCCGTCGATGTCCGCCGGGCACTCCGGCGTTGCGTGGGCCGTGCCGGCCGCCAGGCCAACCGCCAGGCCGGCGGAAAGGAACAACTTCCACGGGCGCGCGAATCGCGCGGTCGTCGTGCTCGCCATCAGCTCATCTCCTCTGCTCTCGTCAGATTTCGGGAAGGTTTCGGCGCGACGGAGCTATCCCCACGCCGCCGCAACCCAGCATACAGCCCAATCGTGGCTAGCGCAACACCAAACAAGACGCTTTCGCGCCGTTATCACACGCTCGCGTGAAGTTAGGGACGAATTCCGCCGGATATCAGGGGGTTGGCCGGGTGCCCTGCTCGGCAAGCGGCCTCAGATCGAGATCGGCCCCCACCGCCTCGATCTCATCGAGGATCAGCGCCAACTCGGCCTCGGTCGCGCGATCGTTGGCAGAAACATGCCTGAAGGCCCGCACGCCGAAGACCGGCGCGTAGTTCGTCAGCACGCGCCCGCGCAGCCGCACGCGCTCGCGCAGCACGTGCGTGCCGGCGTCAATGGCCCGCAGCTTCTTCTCGGGCGGGAGCCCATCGAGCGACGGCGCATGGTACACGAAGCAGGTGTTGCAGCCGCCACCAACCTCATCGGGATCGCTGAGCAGCTCAAACCGCTCACGCCCACGCACCAACTCGCGCATCTTGGTCGCCAACTCGAACTTGCGATCAACCAGCGCCGCCATGCCCGCATCGCCTCGCGCCTTCCATGCCAACCACACCTTGAGGGCGTCGACACGCCGCCCGCACTGGATGCTCATCTCACCAGTGTCCAGGTCCGGCGCGTCGTTGTCGGCGTGGTACAGATACTCGGCGTGTACCGCGTTGCACTGGTGCAGCAGCCCCGGCTCGCGGACGATAATCACCGAAGCGCTCAACGGCACGTTGAGCATCTTGTGCGCACACCACGTCAGCGAGTCGGCACGCTCCACGCCATTGAGCAGACTCTTGCGCTTCGCGCTCAAGAGGGCACTGCCGCCATACGCCCCATCGACGTGCAGCCAGAGGCCTTCTCGCTCGGCGACGTCCGCAATCTCGGCGATCGGGTCGAACGCGCCCAGCACGGTCGACCCCGCCGTCGCCACCACCATCATCGGCTGGCGACCTTCGGTCCGCGCCTTCTTGACCTCGTACTCAAATGCGTCGGAACGCATCCGGCCGTACCTGTCCTGGCCGATCGGCACGACGCTGTCGCTGCCCAATCCAAGGATGACCGCCGCCCGCTCGACCGAGTAGTGGGCTTCGGCAGACGTAAACACCACGAGCTTTGAGCCCTGCAATCCCAGGCTCTTGACCTTCGGCAGCGCCCGCTGCCGTGCCATCAGCATCGCCATCAGGTTCGATAGGCTGCCGCCGGGCGTGAACAGCCCCTCGCAGCCGGTCCACCCCGCAGCCTTGCCCATCCGCGCGATCACCTCGCGCTCTACGAGGGTCATCGCCGGAGCGACCTCGTAGGTGTACATCGAGGCGTTGAGCACCGCCGTCAGCCACTCACCCACGATCGCCACGGGGTCGAAGCCACTGAAGAGCTGATTCGAGAAGTTCGCGCTGCCCGTGCGGACCGACAGTTCCATCAAATCGCGAGCCTGCTCCATTAATTCATCGACAGGCACGGCCGGCCCATCGAGCTTCAAGGGCACCCTCTGATGGATCGCGCTCGGCGGGGGGTTCAGCGTCACCGGCGATTCGGGATCGTCGCTGCGGCTGAGATACTCGGCGGCCAGGTCGGCGGCCGCTTGAAGGATCTCGGCCACCCGATCGCTATTTGGGGAGGCAGACCGACGCTCGCTTGGCCGCTTGGACAACATTCACAACTCCGGGGTACTCACGATTCAAGATTCTTGACTGGAAGGAGTTTATTCGCCCGCCGAGCCTCCCGGCGTACCCTGCGGGCATGCCCGAACCACCCGCCAGCCGGAACGGACGCCCCAAGACACTGCTGGCCGCCCCGGGCCGGGCGTTCGCGGCGTTCCTCCGCATCGTCGAGTGGCTGGGCAACTGCCTACCCCACCCGGTGACGCTCTTCGCGTTGCTCGCCCTCCTGGTCGCCCTGGTCAGCGGCATTGCATCGTGGGCCGGCTGGCAGGTGACCTTCGAGCGGCCGCTGCCGGGCGGCGGCGTCGAGGCCGAGGTCATCGCCGCTACCAACATCATGAGCGGCGACGGCTTCCGCTGGCTGGTTCAGAACCTGGTGACCAACTTCACCGGCTTTGCGCCCCTGGGTACCGTGCTCGTGGCGCTCCTGGGCGTGGCCGTGGCCGAACGCAGCGGCCTGCTGTCCGCCGTCATCCGGGCGATGGTGCTCTGGGCCCCGCCAAAGCTGGTCACGCTCGTCGTCGTCTTCGCGGGCGTGCAGAGCAACATCGCCAGCGAGATGGGCTACGTCGTGCTCATTCCCCTGGCAATGGTTGTCTTCCACTCGCTGGGCCGGCACCCTTACGCCGGGCTCGCCGCGGCCTTCGCGGGTGTTTCCGGAGGCTACAGCGCCAACCTGCTGCTGGGCACCATCGACCCGCTGCTCGCCGGCATCACCCAGGAGGCCGCCCAGATCGTTTCGCCGGGCTACGAGGTCCACGCCGCGGTCAACTACTACTTCATGTTCGTCAGCGTGTTCTTGATCACGCTGCTGGGCTGGCTGGTCACGACCTTCATCGTCGAGCCCCGTCTTGGGAAATACGACCCGGCCAACGCCGACGAATCTGTCGAGAAGGATCCTTCGCTCGACAACCTTACCCGTGCCGAATGGCGCGGCCTCGCCCACGCGGGTGTCGCGGCCCTGGTCACCATCCTGGCGTTTGCCTACCTCGCCGGCCCACTCGTCACCGAAAAAGTCGAAGTCCCCCCCACCGTCACCATCACGCAGTACATGGAGGCCACCCCCGAGCAACAGGCCGAGTTCGTGCAGCAGGCCGAGGGTCCCGTCGAGAAGCGGGCTCTCCGCGTGCCTACCGCCTCGCCACTCAATAACTTCGACGCCCTCCCCGGCTACGGCGTCCTCCGCAACCAGGAAACCGGCGGCCTGATGCCAAGCCCCTTCCTCAAGGGCGTCGTCGCCATGATCTTCGTCTTCTTCATCATCCCGGGCTTTGTCTATGGCCGGGCCGTGGGCACCATGAAGAACGACCGCGACATCATCGACGCGATGGCCCACGGCATGAGCACGCTTGGGCTCTACATCGTGCTGGTCTTCTTCGCCGCCCAGTTCGTGGCGATGTTCAACTATTCGGGCTTAGGCAAGATGCTCGCCGTCGTCGGCGCCGACGGCATCCGCGCGATGGGCATCGACTCGCCTATCGTCTTCATCCCCTTCATCCTCATGTGCTGCCTGATCAACCTGATGCTCGGCAGCGCGAGCGCGCAGTGGGCCGCGACCGCGCCCATCTTCGTGCCCATGCTCATGGGCGTGGGCTACTCGCCCGAGGTCATCCAGGCGGCCTACCGCATCGGCGACAGCACGACCAACATCATCACGCCCATGATGAGCTACTTCGGCCTCATCCTCGCCGTCGCCGCCCGCTACGACAAGAAGCTGGGCATCGGCACGATGATCGCCACCATGCTGCCCTACTCGATCGCGTTCCTCATCGGCTGGATGATCCTGTTCTACGTCTGGGTCTTCGGCTTCGGCTGGCCCGTCGGCCCCGGCTCGCCCACGCACTTCACGCCCTGAGACACCCATGGAAGTTCCATACGCCACGCCGCCCCAGACGCCCATCGAGCCGCACGCCGGCCGGTTCTCGAGCACGGTCAAGCCCATTAGCGCCTTCAAGCCTCCGCCGAAGGGCAAGAGGGCCATCGCTCTCCTCGGCATGCCCGACGACACGGGCGTCAAGCTCAACAACGGCCGCCCCGGCGCAAAGGACGGCCCGAGCGTTATCCGCACGGCACTGGCCCGCATGGGCGTCGATAAGCCCGCCGACTTCGACTGGCCGATCGTGTACGACGCGGGCGATGTCCTGCCTGCTGGAGATGACCTCGACGCCACGCACGACCGCGTCAGCAAGGCATCGGCCTCGCTCGCCGAGGCGGGGCTCATCCCCATCGGCCTGGGCGGCGGGCACGATCTGACCTATGCGTTCGTTCGCGGCGTCATCGACGCGATGCCCAAGGGCGAAGAACCGCTGACCGGCTTCTATGCCGACCCTCACCTCGACGTGCGCGACACGCCCGGCTCGGGCATGGGGTTCCGAAAGCTCTTCACCGAGTGCGGCGTGAAGAAGCTGGTGCTCAGCGGCTTCGACCGCATGGTCAACACCAGGGAACACTACCGCTTCTTCAATCGCTACGGCGGCATCCTCGACACAGATCAGAAGGCCGACAAGATGTTCGAAGCGCCCCCGCCCTACTTCGTGAGTTTCGACATGGACCTCATCGATGTTGCCTTCGCACCGGGCGTGAGTGCGGCAAACCCCTGCGGCTGGTCGAGCACCGAGGCCGAGAGCTGGATGCGGGCAACGGCCGGCCACGACACGCTGCGGTGTCTGGACATCATGGAGCTCAATCCCGCTCACGACGCCGACGGCCGCACCGCCCGTCTGGCCGCCCGCCTGCTCTTGACCGCCCTCGAGGCCATCGCAACATCACGCCCATGACCACCATCACCAACGCCCGCATCCTCACCCTCGACGATTCCCTCGGCGAAGGCCCCCTCGGCCTCATCGCCAACGGCTGGATCCGCTTCGACAACGGCCTCGTCGAAGCAGTCCACACCGGCGATTGCCCGCATCCCGGCGATTTGGACGCCAACGGCCGCGTCCTCATGCCCGCCTTCACCGACTGCCACACCCACGCCTGCTGGGCCGGCGATCGCGTCGACGAGTGGGCGGCACGGCTCGCCGGGGCTTCGTATCTCGACCTGCTTAAAGCCGGCGGCGGCATCATGTCCACCGTCCGCGCTGTGCGCGCCGCCTCGCAAAGCGAGCTCACCGACCTCCTCCTCGAACGCCTGCACACCATGCTCACGTGCGGCACAACCGCCGTCGAGGTCAAGTCCGGCTACGGCCTGACCACCGCCGACGAGCTCAAGATGCTCCGCGCCATCGCCGACGCGAACGACCGCTTCCCGGGCACCGTCATCCCCACCGCCTGCATCGGCCACGCCCTCGACCCCGACGTGCCCCGCGAGCGCTTCATCCGCACCACCATCGACGAGACACTCCCCGCCGTCACCGCCGAGTTCCCCGGCATCGCCATCGACGCCTACGCCGAGCCCGCCGCGTGGCATGTGTCTGAATGCCTGGAGTTGTTCGACAAAGCCCGGCGTGCAGGCCACCCCTGCCGCGTCCACTCCGACCAGTTCACCAGCTTCGGTATGGTCGAGGCCGCCCTCGAACAAGGCTTCCTGAGTGTCGACCACCTCGAAGCAAGCTCACCCGAACTGCTCCAGCGCGTCGCAAAGAGCGACACGCACGCCGTCGTCCTGCCATGCAGCGGCTTCCACGTCGACCGCCGCTACGCCGACGCGCGAACGCTCCTCGACCGCGGCGCACAACTCTGCATCGCGACTAACCTCAACCCCGGCAGCGCCCCCTGCCCATCCATCCCGATGGCCATCGCACTCGCCTGCCGCTTCAACGGCTCGCCTCCCGTGACGCCCGAAGAAGCGATCCTCGCCACGACACGCACGCCCTCCCGCATGCTGGGCCTCGAAGACCGCGGCACGCTCACGCCCGGCGCCCGGGCCGACGCCATCCTCCTCCAACACACGAACGAACGCGAGCTCGCCCACTCTTTCGGCGCCAACCCCATCGCCCGTGTCTGGGTCGCAGGCATCGAGCAGTAAGTCACCCACCTCGCATCGAGTCCAACTCCGCCCACCGCGCATACAAGTCCTTCACGCGCTGCTGGCCGGTGCCGAGATCCTCATACGCTCTTGCCGCCTTCGCGTGGTCGCTGGTCAGCTTCGGATCGGCCACCTGGGCCTCCAACCGCTCCAGTTCCGCTTCGGCTTCCAGGATCGCCTCTTCCATGCCGTCGTACTCGCGTTGCAGGTTGTACGAGAGCTTCCCCGGCTTGGGCGTACTCGGCTTTGACGCGACGGTCGCGGCTTGCTCGGGCTTGGCCCGCTCGGCTTCCGCCTTCTCGGCCTTGAGCACCGCCGCCTTCCACTGCTCCATCGACGCGAACCACTTCGCGTTGCCCTTCCCGTCGAGCGCCAGATACTCCGTTGCGATGCGTTCGAGCAGGAACCGGTCGTGGCTCACCAACACGATCGCCCCGGAAAACTCCATCAACGCCTGCTCGAGCACTTCCAGCGAGGGGATGTCCAGGTCATTCGTCGGCTCATCAAGCAACAACACGTCCGCCGGCGACAGCATCAGGTTCGCGATCAGCACGCGGGCCTGCTCGCCGCCCGACAGGTCGCTGATCTTCATGGGCAGCTGCTCTGGCTCGAAGAGGAACCGCTTGGCCCAGCCGCTGATGTGCACGCGCGAGCCCTGGTAGTGCACGAAATCGCCCACGGGCCTGAAGGCCTCGCGCAGCGATTGGTCCTGGCTCAGCGATTCGCGGTGCTGGCTGAACGTCACGACCTTCAGATTCTCCGCCCGCTTGATCGTGCCCGAGTCGGGCTGCATGTCGCCGGACATGAGACGCATGAGCGTCGTCTTGCCCGAGCCGTTGACGCCCATGAGCCCGACGCGCTGGCCAGGGGTCAGCGTCAGGTCCAGCCCGGCGAACAGCTTCTTGCTCCCGAGCACCTTGGTCACGCCGTGCAGCGTCAGCAGCTTGTTGGTCTGCCGCTCGGTGGCGTTGAAGGCGATGGTGGTTGTCCTCGTCGGCGCGAGGTTCCGCTCAGCCGTGTCCTTGAGCTCCTTCCGCCGCTCGGCCGCCGCCGTCACCTGGCTCTTGTTGCGCGTGCCGCGGCCCTTGACGCCCTGCAGCAGCCACGCCGTGTCGCGCCGGACTCTCCCCGCAATCGCGGACTGGGCCGCCTGCTGCGCTTCTAGGAACGCCTCCTTGCGTTCGATGAACTTCGAGTAGTTCCCCGCAGACTCGAACGCCCCGCCCGGATAGGCCGCCGAAAGCTCGACGATGCGTGTGGCCGTGTTCTCGAGGAATCGCCGGTCGTGCGTGACGAACACCATGGCGATGGGCGACTGACGCACGAAGCCCTCAAGCCACACCACGCCTTCGAGATCAAGATGGTTCGTTGGCTCGTCGAGCAGCAGCAACTCGGGCTCGCCCGCCAGCGCCTTGGCAATCGACAGCCGCTTGCGCCACCCGCCCGACAGCGTCGCCACGGGCTGCTCGAGGTCCTCAAACCCCAGCTTCGTCAGCGCGATCGACGCGCGCGTCGTGGCGTCGGTCGCGTGGTCATCATCGCTGGCCAGACCATCGCGCACGACCGACAACGGCGTCGCCGCCTCGCCAAACCGATCCTCCTGATCGATGTACGCGGCGCGCAGCCCACGCCGGCGCGTGACCTCGCCCGCGTCGGGCGACTGCCTTCCCGCGAGGATCTTCATGAGCGTCGACTTGCCGCTGCCGTTCGGGCCGATCAGCCCGATCCTCTCGCCGTCCTCGACATGCACCGACACGCCCTCGAAGAGCGTCTTGGACGGGTACACCTTGGTCAGGTTGCGGGCGGTCAGGAGGGTCGGCATGGGGGCGGGCGGAGCATTGCGGGAAGGCGTTCGGCCGACAATCGGCCGATCCGATACGGTATCCGCTCCGCTCCCGCGATGCTCGCCTCAATAGACCTTCAGCTTCCAATCCTGGGCGCTCTGCGAATCGGGATTGGTCACGCGGATCGTCCAATCGCCCTTCATGGCCGACCCTGTCACGGACACCGGGAACTCGATACGGGTGCTGTCCATGAGCGTCGTCTCACCCAGCGTGACACCGCTGCCCCCACCCCGAGGGGGGATGGCCGTAACCGTGCAGCCGTTCTGGAAGTGCCGCCCCGCCAGCCGCACGGTGATGTTCCGCGAGCCTTGCGCAAGCTGGCTTGGCCCGACGCAACTGCTCACGCGCGCCGCGCGTCGCTCGGTTCCCGTATTCATAAAGCCCTGTGGGGCCGGGGCGAGCTTCGAAGAGCTATACACCTCGAACGCGCCCGGTAGCGTCCAGGACTCCCCGCCCCTGGCAACGATGATATCGCGAGGCCCCACCGACGCCGACGGGGAGATGCCCAGCGTGACCTTGATGTCGGTGTCACTCAACGCGGTCACACCGCTGACCGAGACGCCCGCGCCCGACACGCTCACATCCATGCCACGATCAAACCCAGAGCCATGCAACCTCACCTCGACGGTGTCGTAGGGCTTGCCCGAGTCGGGCGTCGCGCTCACGAGCGTGAGCTGATCGGTGACCGGCGCCCCCGCATAGCCCGCCTCGTGCGCGGACCGCACGACAAGGTCGTTCCACAGCACGCCCGGCGTCTGGCCGGCCAACGCGCACGCACACTCGAACGCCGTGCGACCGGCGTCGGCCGAAACGTGCTTCACCGAATTGGCCGCCGCCTGCTCGAAGAAGTCCCGGATGAAACCCGCATCCTGGAGCGTGGTTGGGGAATGCACATTCTCCAACCAGATCTTGGTCATATACGGCTTGGGCTCGGAGAGATCGGCGGCAATGGCCAGCCCACGCTCCATCTGGCCGTCCCAGTACGCCTGCCGTTGCTCGGCGTCGAGACCACCGGCGTACAAGCGAGCATCGACATAGTCGGCCTGCTCCAGCAACGGACGCAGGCCCTCGTCGACCGACCACCACGGGAACGTGCCCACCGGCGCCGCCGGAGACTCGAAGCGGTCGTACGCGTCGCCGGTCCACGGGTGGTGCTTGTTGTGCTCGCGATCCCTCGGATCCTCGTGCAGCACCTGGTTGCGGCTATCTCGGGCCGCCGGCAGGTTGTACCACGCGAACTTGTCGTTGGGATACGCCGCCTGCAACTCCGACATGAACGCCACGCCCCAGGGGACGAACGCCGCGGTGTGGGCGTTGATCGCCTCGATGTCGGTATACGGCTCGATGCTGCCGGGCCCCTGCGACTGCATGAACCGGCCCCAATACCACCCCAGAAAGTGCATCGACTCGTTGTCCAGTTGGATCATCCGCCCGCCGGTGTCCTTGAGCGGGTCGTCGTCCATCACCGTCTCGAATGCCGACTTCGTGTCGGCCACCCACGCGTTGAACGCGTCTCGACCCGATTTGCGGTCGTACATGAGCTCGTAGGTCGACGTTCGGGCATTGACGTTCGCCCAGGCGTACTGCCTGCCGCGATCGGGGTCGCCATAGTGCCGAGCCGCCCGGATCCGGATCTCGCCCTGGGTGAACCAGCGGTAGTTCAAGGCCGTGGGGCCGAAGTCGTGCGCCACGCTCCACGCCTCATCGGGGTGCGCTTGCGTATCCACCCAATGGCCCACGATGCCGAGGTACAGCTTGGGCTCGGTACCCGACTGGCCGCCCGAACCCGGCTTACCCGCATCGCCGGGGTCACCGGCCGTGCCGGAATCCCCGGACTTCGCCCCCGACTCCGCGACGGGGCTCGGGCCGTACACCAGGAACTGGTCGGGCAGACTCACCCGGGGGCTGGATGCCTTCGGCTCAGAGGGTGCCACGACCTTGCGATGGATGACGATACGCCCCAGCGTGGGATGGCTCACGACCGCGCCACCGGCCGGGGTCGCGCCACTCCCCGCATCGGTGCCTCGGGCGGCCTGGAACTGGGCCGAACGGGCATCGCGAAGCTGCTGCTCGGTAAACCCACGGGCCGAGGCCGGCTCGAAGAATGGCTGGCGATTGGAAATCAACGCGAGCCGATTCGAGCCCGAGAACAAGAGACTTCGTTCGGCGGAACGAGCGGCCAGCAGCCGCTCGAGTTGCACCTCGCGCTCGGTCTTGTTATGAGTCTTCGGCGCGGACTGATTGCCGCCCTGGTTCTGCGCCAACAGGCTGGTAGGAAGTGCGAATACCGAAGCGGCCATCAAGAGGGCCATGGCAGTACGGCGGCGATCAGACATCGTGTCCTCCAGCGCCCCCAAGACAGGGGTCGCAGTACCAACATTGATTTCAATCGCCCGAGAGACTCGGCGTCGTCCCCGGCTAGGAGACCCTATCGACCTTCCCCGACCGGTGCAACGCGTCCACGCCCTACGAACCGAAGGCCAGGGCATTTATTGGCCCGCACGCCAACCCGAACACATCCGTAATCCAAGCGACAAGGTAAGACTGCGGGTTCTCCAGATATCGCGGTCCACCCGGCTTGCGAGCCTCAGTACACGCCCCGCCTCGAACCGCCCCCACGGAAACCCGTATCGTCGAGCATGGCACGCACGATCCTTGTCACCCTCCTCGCCCTGGCCACCACCGCCGCCCTCTTCCTACCCGGCGGCTCCAGAGGCGACTCGGTTCGGAGCGGCTGCCTCTGGGACAGCGACACCCTGCGGGCCGAGGCCGCCGGTGCGCCGGGCATGGTCGAGACGATCGTCGGCCGCTTCGACCGCTACCCGCCGCTCTACTACCAGATGCGCCTCGACCGGGTCACCAAGGAACTCGAAACGGACCCAACGAACCTCGCCGCCTACGACGACGCCGGCGTCGCCTGCGACCGGCTGGACCGGAGCAACGAGGCCATCGACTGGATGGCCAGGAAACGCGCCGCGCTCGATGCGCTCCCCGAGTCCGAAAACAAGGCCGAGCACGAATACCGCTACCTCGCCAACCTCGGCACCTTCCACGTCCACCGCTGGATCCACAATGGCGCCGATCGCTCCAACATGGACGACGTCCAGCGTGCCCGCGACCTCATCGACCAAGCCATCAAGCTCAACCCCAACGCCCACTTCGGCCGCGAACGCTACCAGCTCTTGGCGCTTGAGTGGATCCTTGAACCCACCGGCACCGACGACGGCCGCTACCCCTTCGGCTCCTACACCTCCATCCTCGATCGCATCGCCTATGACGATGGCTGGCCGGGCGTGTCATACAACAACGCCCTGACCGACGCCGGCTACCCCGATGCACCCGAGGGATTTGCCGGCCTGGTCGCCCTGGGCAACGGCTGGAACAGCTTCGACGTGTTCCACGCGTTAGCCCTCGCCCTTCAGGATCGCCGCGATTCGTCGCTGGCCTACCTTGCTTGGCTGCGAGCCGAGGAGATCGTGCGCGACGGTGGCGGCACGCTGCACCCCGAGATGGATCTCTCGGACTTCGACCCCACCGAGCACCCATACCACCTGAACAGCCACGCCCCTGTCGAAGCCTTCTATACGAAAGCCCGCGCCGAAGCCGACGCCTGGCACGAATCTCGCACCGCCTACATCACCACCCGCCTCGAACAGGGCCAACACCCCGACACCCACCCGGACTTCTTCGCCGCATGGGTCGAGCCCAGCAGCATGCCCACCATGCCGAACGGTTTCTTTGGCCTGCAAGGCACGAGCATGACCATGCTGCAACTGGCGATGATCCCCGTCGTCGCACTCGCGAGCCTTGTCGCCCTTGGCCTGGCCCTGACCTACTGGGCCGTTCGCCGCCGCAAGCGCCGCGCGCTCCACGCTCCCCCCATCCCCGCGTAGCGTTCCCGCCAAAGGGACCACGCCATGCCCACCCCCCATCAACCCGACACCCTCACCCCAGAAGCCCAATCCCTCCGCGACGCGTACGCCGCCCTCAACCGGGGCGACATCGCCGGCTTCACTGCCTGCCTCCATCCCGACATCGTGCGCACCGAGCCGGCCGG
Source organism: Phycisphaerae bacterium (assembly GCA_030426395.1). GTDB lineage: Bacteria > Planctomycetota > Phycisphaerae > Phycisphaerales > UBA1924 > JAHCJI01. Next base: position 11,040 of record JAUHYE010000004.1, on the reverse strand, counting down.
CTTCCCCATGTCGGGCACATACGAGGGGCTGGACGCCGTCACCACCCACCTCACCACCGCCCGAAGCACCTGGGCCGAGGGGATGGGGCAGAACGGCACGACCGACGCACACGGCAACCCCACCGGCTGCATCCCCCGCCGCTTCCTGGCCGCCGGCGACCGCGTGGTCGTCATCATCGACGTCAACGTCCGCCTCGTCGACGAATCCGAGTTTCGCACCGGCCGCTTGGCCGACGTCTTCACCTTCAAGGACGGCAAGGCCACCGAGTTCCGCACCTTCGGCGACGTCGATGAGGCCCTCCGCTACGCCGGTGTAGACCCAGCCGAGGCCCCCTGACCCCCTCCAGCGGCCCCAAACGCGGCATTCTGACAATTTTCAGATTTTCTGGCTCATCACCTGAAGTCACCCCCGGATCCACTCGATACATGTGGTACAGGCGGCACGACCGGCACGAACCGGCCCGCCGCCTGCGGCTCGACAACCAATCGACGCAACGGAAGTCGCCGGGCACGCATGGGGATGCAGCCAACGGTGGCCCGTTGCACATTGATGCGTAAAGGAATCGCTCGCCACGCCAGCGCAAGCCCGAAGGGCGAGGCCCCGCTGGCGAAGCGTCCAGACAAACCTACCCTCGCCCGTGCGCATCTGCATGCTCAACTGGCCGATGGTCTTCGAGGGCGCCCGCAAGGGCGGCATCGCCGGCTACATGCAGGCCCTGGCCCTCGAACTCACAGCCCGAGGCCACCGCGTCTCCGCCATCGCCAGCGGCACCACCTACATCCCCGCGAAGCGAAACAAGCCCAACCGCAAGAACAAACCGGGCCCTTGCACCCCGCGCCGCCACCCGGATTGGTTCGGCGTGGGCGTCTACGAGATCGTCAACAGCCCGGTGCTGGCCCCCAGCCTCCTGCAACTCAACGGCCCTCTCGCCGAGATCAGCAGCCCGGAGCTCGAATCCGTGTTCGAGCAAGTCCTCAGGCACATCAAGCCCGAGGTCCTCCACGTCCAATCGCTCGAGGGCTTCAGCCTGGGCTGCCTCGACGCCGCCCGCCGCCTGGGCTGCCGCGTCATCTACAGCCTGCACAACTACCACCCCCTGTGCCCGCAGGTCTATCTGATGCGAGGCCACCGCGCCCTGTGCACCGACTACGACGGCGGCCGCGCCTGCCAGGGCTGCGTGCCCGCCCCCGACCCCGAGCACGAACGCGCACGCCGGGCCGAGGCGCATCCCAACGAGCCGCCCCCCTTCGAGCCATCCGCCCCCGAGCCAAAGCGCGTGCATCTGCCCATCCTTCCCGGCGAGTTGGGCGAGACGCCCACTATGATCGACCCCGCCGACGACCCTCGCGGCATGAGCGTGCTACTGCGTTCCTGGCACGAGCCTCGCCGCTGGTGCATCCCGCAAGACCCAACCTGGCAGCCCTTCGACAACGTCCCCCGTGCCGAGCCGCTGCACAACGGCAAACCCACCGATTACAGCACGCGCCGCGCCGCGTTTATCGAGCACCTGAACCAGTGCAGCGCGGTTCACGCCGTCTCCGGCTTCGTGGCCGGCAAGTTCATCGCCCACGGCGTCGACGCCTCCCGCGTGAAGACCATCACCATCGGCACCATCGCCAACGAACTTCGCGCGCACAACGCCGAGTTGGCCTTCGCCCCGCCGCCCCGCGACACCATCGACGCCCGCCCGCTGCGCCTTGTCTTCGTCGGCGTCAACCACTGGTACAAAGGGCTGTCGATGCTCGCCGACAGCCTGGAGATGATGACGCCGGATACCTTGTCGCGCGTCGCCCTCTCGGTCTTTGCCGCCGGCGGCAAGACCATCGAATACCGCTTCCGCCGCCTCGAGCCCCGCCTCGCCTCGCTCCGATTCGGCTACGAGTACGGCCCGCAAGACCTGCCCTGGATGTGCGGCGGCATGGACGTGGGCGTCGTGCCAAGCGTGTGGTGGGACAACGGGCCCCAGACCGTCCTGGAGATGCAAGCCAACGGGCTGCCGGTCATCGGCGCCCAGGCCGGGGGCATTCCCGATTTTGTCCAGCACGAAGCGAACGGTCTGCTCTTCACCGGCAACGACCGCTTCGCCCTGGCGGCGGCGATAGCCCGCTGCGTCAACGACCCGGCCATGGTGGGCCGCCTCAGATCCAACGTCCGCCCACCCAAAACCATGACCCAGCACGCCCTTGAAATGGAGCCGTTGTACTTAGGGGGCGTATCGTGACCCCAACAGCGGCTACCGAACCATCCCCCACCCCCGACCACCCGCAAAGTTTGACCCAGCACGCCCATCCATCCACGCAGGCCCACCAGCGCCGAACGGCTGCCACCGCGCCCACCACACCGTCAATGACGGCCACCGTCGCCGTGGTCATGGTCACCTGGAACCGCGAGAGCGAAGCCCGCCGAGCCATCGAGTCGGTGCTCGCCCAGCGCGGCGTCGATCTTGGACGCGTCCACCTGGTCGTCGTCGACAACGCCAGCACCGACGGCACCACCGACACCCTGACAGACTGGCTGACTCCCGAACGCCTCGTCAGCAACGATACCGATCGAGCCCACGAGCCAGCTTTCGCGACGACCAACACCGAACGCACCAACTCGGCAGGCCTCGCCAGCGTCACCCTCGTCCGCAACACCGCCAACCTCGGCGGCACGGGCGGCTTCAACACCGGATTCCAAACCGTCGAACGCCTCCTGGCGTCCAATACCAACATCGACTACCTCTGGCTTCTCGACGACGACGCCGTCGCCGACACCAACGCACTCGCTTCCCTCCTGCGCACCGCCGAGGACGAACCCGGCGCCGGCCTCATCGGCTCGCGCGCCGTCGACATCGCCGACCGCACGACCACCTACGAGACCACCATCTACTACGACCCCACCCAGGGACGCATGGCCGAAACGCCCCACGCAGGCCACCGCCTCGAAGGCGACCATGGCGATTGGATCGCCGGTGTCGGCGACAGCCGAGGGACGCACGACTTCACCGGCGTGCGCGAGGTCGACATCGCCTCGGCGTGCAGCATGCTCGCCCGCTGGAGCATCGTGCAGCAGGTCGGCTACTGGGACAGCCGCTACTTCATCTACTGCGACGACGCCGACTGGTGCCTGCGCGTCGGCCGATCGGGCGCGAAAGTCCTGTGCGACCTCGACGCCGTCGTCTACCACACGCCCTGGTTCCAGAAGCTCACACCCACGCGCCTCTACTATGCCGAGCGTAACGCCATCTGGACCATGCGCAAGGGCCTCACCGGCCGCGCTCTGCGCACGAGCACCATGCGATGGATGCGCTCAGTTCTGCGGGCCAGCCTGGCCGCCGGTCTGCGCCGCCGCCTGTTCCACGCCGAGATCCTCCGCCGCACCGCGCTCGACGCCATCACCAACCACGCCGGCAAGCTCGACATCGCCGAGCCGCCGCACGAGCCGATCATCGATGCACTCTGGCGCCTCAACCTCGACCGCCCCGACGCCCGCCTCGCCTTCCTGTGCATGACGCCCAACCAGATCGAACTCGCCCGCACCATCAAGGCCACGCTGCGCGAGCACCTCAACATCCGCTGCCCCATCGCCATCAACATCGCTCGCAATGACGCCGGCACCGGCGACATCACCTATGCGCCCAGCACCAAGTCGCGGATCTACCGCCAGATCCCCCTGCTCACCACCCCCCCCGACGCGTGCTTCGTGCTCGACAACACCAACGACTTCCCGCTGCTGCGCTGCCCCGTCTCGCTGCACGTCGACCACCGAAACCCCGACCAATGCCAGGTCGAGCACGATACGGCGCTCCGCCGCATCGCCTTCTTCGCACGCTGGAGCGTCACCGCCGCGCGCGCGGTCTGGTACACCCTGCGCAACACACCCCAGCGGCCCGAGCCCCCCTTCGGATGAGCCTCACCACGCCGCCCCAAACCGACCGCCCTCGCACCATCGTCATGCTCGGCTGGGCCGCCCTCAGCAAGCAAGCCGAGGAAGGCTCGGGCTACAACCTCAACGCCTCCGAGCTCGCCATCGGCCTCGCCCAGGCCGGCCACCGCGTGCACTACCTCGGCTCGGGCACGCGCTACACCCTGCGCCCTGGGCCGTTCGTCCGCGAGATCAAACCCTGGCGCGGCATCCGAAACTTCGAGCTGCTCAACAGCCCAAACCTCGCGCCATCGGCTATCAACTTCCGCAACGCCAACACCGAGCGATCCTGCCCAAGCACCACCAGGATCGTTCTCCGCTGGCTGCGCGACATTGACGCCGACGTCGTCCACGCCCACTCGACCGAGGGATTGAGCCTCGACCTCATCCCCGCCATCGAGGCCGCCGGCATCCCCGTCGTCGTCACCACGCACAACTATTCGTATCTCTGCCCCCAGGTCGACCTGCTCTACCGCGAGCACGAGGTCTGCCTCGACTACGACGGCGGCAACCGCTGCGCCCACTGCCTCGAGGCACCGAACCCGTTGCAGCGCCGCCTCAAGCGACGCCTGGGCCAGACCGCCCAACGCTTGGTCGGCCACGCCATCACCGGCCACGCGCGCGCGTCGGCCAAGCACATCGCCAGCGGACGAGGCCCGGAAACCACACCCACCGACGAGCTCCGCTACCTGGGCTACGACAACGGCGCCATCGAGTCCGCCGCCAACGCCGAGGGCCCCGCCAGCACCTACGGCGTGCGAGCCGAGCCGCGCGAACTGCCCAAGCCCGCGCCCGTCCTGCCCGATGACACCAACGAGCGCATGCTCGCCAACACCGACGTGCACCTGAAAGTCCTCAACGACTACGGCCGACGCCGTCACGAAGGAGTTGCCGCCCTCAACGCCGCCAGCCTCGTCACGCCGCCCAGCGATTTCCTGGGGCGCGTGCACGAGTCGATGGGCCTCGAACCCGCCAAACGCCGCACCGTGCGCCTCGGCCAGCCCCACTTCGACCGCATGCACCGCGCCGCCCTCGCGTTGCCCGGCTACGACCAATCGCCCTGGTCGCCAGCCGACCCACGCCCCCTACGCCTGGCCTTCTTCGGCACCGTCCGCCCAAACAAGGGCCTACGCGTGCTCGCCGACGCCATCGCGATCCTGCCCGCCAACATCCGCCATCGCTGCCTCTTCCACGTCCGCGCCGCCGGCGGAGACTGGGCCTTCCGCAAACTCCTCAGCGGCTACCCGCAGGTCCAGTTCGCCGGCGCCTACGACCTCATGCAGCGCGCCGCCTCCGTGCCCGAGTACGACGTCGGCTTGCTTCCCCACATCTGGATGGAGAACTCCCCGCTCGTCCTGCTCGAGCATCTGCACGCCGGCAAGCTCGTCATCACCAGCCGCCTTGGCGGACCACCCGAGTGGATCGTCGAACGCGACGGCGCCACCAACGGCCTGCTCTTCCCCTCGGGAGATGCCGACGCCCTGGCCCAACGCATCACCAGCCTCGTGCGCGGCGACGTCGGCCTCCCAAGCGCCAAGACCATCCACGACATCACGCCGCACCTGACCAGCTACCCCGCCCATCTGGCTCAGGTGCAGTCGACCTACGAAGAAGTCATCGAAGCGAAGGCCTCACGCCCGGTCGACAAAACCCTCGAGCCGGCGTGACCGCAGCGGGTGCTGCAGCTTACGCAGCGCCTTGCTCTCCACCTGACGCACCCGCTCGCGCGTGACCTTGAAGATCCGCCCGACCTCTTCGAGCGTGTAGGTATACCCGTCGCCGATACCGTACCGCAGCTTGATGATCTCGCGCTCGCGGTAGCTCAGCGTTCGCAAGACCTGTTCGAGCTTCTCGCGCAGCATCTCCTGCGCCATACCGTCGGCCGGCTCGCCGTTACGGCTGTCCTCGAGCACTTCCACCATCGAGCCCTCATCGCTGCCCGCCCCCTTGTCGAGCGACGCCGGGCTCCGAGCCAGGTTCACCACCTTGCGCACCTCGGAAGCCGTGCATCCGGCAACCTCGGCGATCTGCTCGTCGGTGGGTTCCTGCCCGTGCTCCTGGATGTACTGCCGCTGGATCGCGCGGATCTTGCTCATGGTGTCGATCATGTGCACCGGCAGACGAATCGTCCGGGCATGATCGGCCAACGCCCGCGTGATGGCCTGGCGGATCCACCACGTCGCGTACGTGCTGAACTTGTACCCACGCTTGTATTCGTACTTGTCCACGGCGCGCAACAACCCGGTGTTGCCCTCTTGGATCACGTCCAGGAAGCTCAACCCACGATTGCGGTACTTCTTGGCGATCGACACCACCAGACGCAAATTCGCGCCCGACAGATCACGCTTGGCCTGCTCGTACTCCCAGAACACGCAGTTCAGCTCGGCCACGCGCCGCGCCAACGCGTCGGGCGCATCATGCACCAGCGACCGCAACCCATCGAGCTCGTCGCGCATCACCAGCCGGTCGTCGTCGTCCGCCGACGTACCGTTCGATTCGGGCGTGTGCTCCCGGGCCAGCATCGCCTCGATCTCGCGCATCTTGCCGGAGATCGCCCGCAGCTTCCGCAGGATCGGCACCATCTTGCTCGTGCGCAGTTCCAGCTCTTCGATGAGCGCCGAAACACGCCGCCGACGCGCGCACAGCGATCGTTCGATCGCCGCCAGCTCCTGCACCGCACGTGCCGTCAGCCGCCCGTCCTCCGCACGCCCCGTCGCGCGCACACGCTCGGCGTGCGCCCACTCGGCCCGGTTGCGCTCCAGCATCGTCTCGATCGTCGGCAGGCTCGTCGGAAGACGACGCGCCAGCATGTCCTTTGCCTCGGGCGTGATCGTCGACACCCGCAGCGTGCGATCGAACGGCAGCTTGCGCGCCTGCACCTGCCGCAGCAGGTCGACTGCCTGCATCGCCACATAGTCGCACTGCAGGCACCGCCGCCGGAACACGATGCGCGTGGTCTCGATCTTCTTGGCCAGCCGCGTCTCGTCCTCGCGCGTCAAGAGCGGGATCGACCCCATCTGCGCCAGATAGCTCCGCACCGGGTCCTCGACCGTACGATCCTCGGCGACAACGTCTTGCGATGTGTCATCAACCGCCGTCGCGTCCGCTTCGGCCGCCGGCGTATCGCCACCCGATTCCCGAAACTTCCTCGCACGAAACGTGGGCTCGTCAACAAGCTCGATGCCGAGCTCGTCCACGCACGCCAGGAATGTGTGCAGCGATCGCGGCCCCACCCAGTCATCGGGAGCCGCGGCGTTGATCTCCTCGTAGCTCAACCATCGCCGGCCCGCGGCCGACTCCAGCATCCGGGCTATCGAAGGAGGAAACTCGGTCATCGCACACGCGGGCCGTTCGAGCCCATCGCCCTCCCACAACCCCGAACTCTCGGACTCCCATCCGGCCTGACGCGAAACGCATCCGACAGAAACTCTACACCAACATTGATCACCGGACCCATCCGCCCCCCCCAAACCAAGGCCCGAAAACCCCTTACGACGGCCGCGCAATCCTCCCAGGGTCATTCTGGAACCGCGCCAATTGCTCCCGCCGGGCTCGGATGCGCTCGAAGGGGTCCACGTCCTGACGCGATCGCTCGCCGAGCACCTGACGCAACAGCCCCGCCACAGCCGCTCGCACCGAGTCGTCCACGCCTGTTCCCTCGAGAGTTCCAGCCGAACCACCCTGCCGCTCGGCCCAGGCCACCAGCGTGCTGGCCCACTGGAGCGAGCCCTCGTCCAACTCGCCGCGCAGCACCGCCATCGTCAAGGGCTCGCCCTCGGCCGCCAGCCGATCCACCGCCGCCGCCACCGGCTCGCTCGGACCACCAGCCAAAGCATCTCGCAGCATCGTCGCGTCGTCTTCGCTCAGCAATCCCCACGCCGCCGGCTCCAGAAGCACAACGCCCACTAACTTGTCGCCCGCAGACATCTCCGCCGGCGGCCTCGCGACACCCGCGTCGGAAGGCGACACATCCCCCCCACGCGCCCGCCTGGGCGCGCTGAGGGCAAGTTCTCGCAAGCGATACTGGTCGAGCCCGCTCAGGTTGCCAAGCTGGGCCAGAATCCTGTCACGTCGCGCGGGCTCGATGCTGCGCAGCCCGTGCTCGCCCAGCCAGCGGACCTCCTCCTCGACGCCGCTGATCAGTGCCGATCGCCCGCCGCCCTCGAGCCTGGCCCGCAGCCGATCGAACCGGAACGCCAGCAAATCATCCGCCGACCGCAGCATCGCCTGGAACCGCTCCTTGCCGCCATCCTGCTTGAGCAACTCGTCGGGGTCCTTGGCGCCACCCTCTCGACCCAGGATCGCGATCTGCACGTCAAGGGGCTCGGCGAACAGAACCCCCACCGCCCGATCAGCCGCCGTCAGCCCGGCCTCGTCGCCATCGAACAGCAGGACCACCCTGGTGCATAGCCGCCGCAGCAGGGCCGCGTGCTCGGCCGTGAACGCCGTGCCCAGCGTGGCCACCGTATTGGTGAACCCCGCCTGATGGCACGCGATGGTGTCGGTATACCCCTCGGTGACGATGCAATAGCCGGCCTGCCGGATACCAGCAGTAGCCTTCCAGAGCCCGTACAGAACGCCCGACTTCTTGAACACCGGGCTCTCGGGGCTGTTGAGATACTTCGCCGGGTCGTCCTCGCTCAGCCGCCGCCCGCCGAAGGCGATCACCCGCCCGCCCTGGTCGTGGATGGGGAACATCAGCCGGTTGCGAAATACGTCATAATGCCCGCCGCCCTGGTCCCGGGCCTTCACAAGCTGCGCCGCCGCGAAGGGCTCCACCGGCCGCTTCGCCCGCAGCACGGCCTGCACCAGCCCATCCCAGCCCTCCGGGGCGGCCCCGATGCCGAAAGCCTCGACCATCTCGGGCGAGATCCCCCGCCGCTCGATCATCGCCCGAGCGGCCTTGCCGCCATTCGGATCGACCAGCGACTTTCGGAAGTGCTCCTGCGCGAACGCGTTGGCCTCCAGCGCCGACGCTCGCTCGCTGCGGCCAGGCCCGCTCGGTGCCTGGCGACCTCGCGGCGTCAGTTCGACGCCTGCAACCTCGGCCAGGTGCTCCAGGGCCTGCGGAAACTCCACGCCGTCGTACTTCTGCACAAACGACAGCGCGTCGCCGCCCGCCCCACACGCGAAGCACTTGAAGATCTGCTTGGCCGGCGACACGAACATCGACGGCGAGCGATCGTCGTGGAACGGGCACAAACCCACCCATTCCCGACCCTTTTCCCGCAAATCCACGCGCTCGCGCACCACCCGCACGATGTCGGTGGCCGCCAGAACCCGCTCGATGTCCCCTCGATCGCTCATGGCACTCCGTTGCGCGACGCGTGAGTTTGACGGTACGCCATTCACCGCGATCGAATCCGTACCCGACCGCTCGAACATGGATACGCTGTGCGTCATGGCGATCCGAACCGCGGTGCGCTATCTCGGCAGGGTTCAGGGCGTGGGCTTCCGGGCCACCGCCCGGGCGCTCGCCCAGCCCCTGCCCGTCACCGGCCTGGTCCGCAACGAGCCCGACGGCACCGTCTGGCTCGAGGCCCAGGGCCAGCCGGACGACATCGAGAAGCTCCTGGACTCTATCGGCAAGGCGATGCAGGGCCGCATCGACCGAGCCAACCGACAGGACCTCCCCGTGCGCGAGCACGAGGAGTCGTTCCAGATCGCCCACTGAAACTCGCTCCTGCCCGAGCATGGCGCCCATCGCGGCGTCGACATCCCGGTCCGCACGTCGGCCAAAGGAATGACCAGCATGCCCATCGACAGCCAATCCATCGAGAGCTACAAGGCCCTCTGCTCGGACATGTACGTCAACCTCAAGCTCGCCTTCCACAACGAGCTGGACACCTCGCGCCAGGTTACCCTCGAGTTCTTCGACCGCCTCCGCAAGGAATTCCCGGGCCTGCAGACCTTCCGCCAGGTGCAGGGCGAGCTCGCCGTCGAATCAGCACCGGGCATCAACCCCCAGCACTGGGTGGCCGTCCGCGGCAACTGCGTGCGCGCCGGCGCGGTCAACCCCGAGTCGTTCGAGCAGGCCTACCAGCTCCACGCGGCCGTCCTCGAGCTGGCGCCCTACTACCTGGGCATCTCCCCGCTCGATATCGACTACTACGAGACCCTCTTCGGCTTCGACATCGAGGCCAGCGGCGACCACGACCGCATCGTGTTCGAGTCGCTCCTTCGCGGCTCGCCGCTGGCCGGCCTGGTCGACGACATGGGCGCCGCGCCCATCGACGCCCAACCCATTCTGGGGGTGTCGCTCCGCGGACCGGGCGTCCCCCGCCGCAGCGAGGCCTACTTCGAGATTAAGACCCGCCCCACCACCGTGAGCGAGCGGCCCACCGAGGGCGAGCCCATCAGCGTGTACCTCACCGTCCGCCGACACGGGCCGATGGACGACGTCACCACGCCCAAGCTCGAGTTCGCGGACCTTGGCAACTGCGGCGAGCGCCTCATCGAGCATTCGGTCATCCCCCGGCTCATCCAGCCCATCCGAGCGTTCATCGCATCGGGAGGAACCAGCACATGGGGGTGACGGTGCTGGCGCAAAGCGGCCAAAACCAAGGCGACATGGGCCAATTCCTGATCTGGGTCGGCGCGCTCATCGTCGCCGTCGTTATCGGGACCATCGTCCTCCTAGTCATCCGGCGTAAGCTCAGCGCACAATCCGCCGAAGACCCGGGCGGCTTTACGACGATGGAAGACATGCGGGCAATGGTGGACCGCGGTGAGATGTCCAAGGAAGAGTACGAGCAGGTCCGAAAAGCGATGATCGCCAAGATCCGCCAGTCCCAGGACGCCCCAGAGGGCGGCAAAGGGGTTTCCGGCGGGGATCGCCCTCGCGGCTGAACCCGTTTGACTCTGCCCGGTAGTAAAAACACGCTGGAAGCAGCCGTTTTGCATCCAGACACGCTGGAATCGCGTCGATACAGTGCTGACGCACGGGCGAGGGGCCCGGCTGTGAAGCAGTGGGAAGAGCATGGCAAAGAACACCCGAGACGGCGGTAACGACCAATCCAAGACGAAGCCAGCCGGTGGCGGCGATGGCTTCCAGGGCCGGCGCGTCACCACGTGCTCGTTCTGTGGCAAGTCGAGCCGAGAAGTTGGCCCAATGGTCGAAGGCCCGGGGCAGG
>JAUHYE010000184.1 GCA_030426395.1 Phycisphaerae bacterium | reverse complement strand
ACGGCGGCGCGTGCAACCTGCGCTTCGACGACACCAACCCAGCCAAGGAGGAGCAGGAGTACGTCGACGCGATCGTAAACGACGTACGTTGGCTTGGCTTCCGCTGGCCCGGCGCGAGTGAGGGTGACGCCGTGGCGGGCGTGGTGTTCGCCAGCGATTACTTCGACCGCATGTACGAGCTGGCCAGGAACCTCATCGGCAAGGGTCTTGCGTACGTGGACGAGCAGTCGGCCGAGCAGATCCGGGAGAACCGGGGCACGCTCACGCAGCCGGGCAAGGTCAGCCCCTTCCGGGATCGGCCGGTGGACGAGAACCTCGAGCTGTTCGAGAAGATGAAGCGGGGCGAGTTCGGCGACGGCACGCGCGTGCTGCGTGCGAAGATCGACATGGCCTCGCCCAACATCAACCTGCGCGACCCGGTGATGTACCGTGTGGTGAACAAGCCGCACCATCGTACGGGCAGCACATGGCACATCTACCCCATGTACGACTGGGCCCATGGGCTCGAGGACGCGTTCGAGGGCGTCACGCACTCGATTTGCACGCTGGAGTTCGAGGACCATCGGCCGCTGTACGACTGGTTCATCGACGCGATTAATAAAGACAACGAGCACCCCATCGCCCACCCTCGGCAGATCGAGTTCGCCCGCTGGAGCCCGAGCTACATGGTCACAAGTAAGCGGCGGCTGCGTGAACTGGTCGAGCAGGGCCATGTGTCGGGCTGGGACGATCCGCGCATGCCGACCATCAGCGCGTTGCGTAGGCGCGGGGTGACGCCGAGGTCGATCCGTGCGTTCTGCGACGAGGGTGGGGTGACGAAGTTCAACGCCCTGATCGACATCGGCCGGCTTGAGAACGCGGTGCGCGACGACCTGAACCAGCGCGCACCGCGGCGGATGTGCGTGCTCGATCCGCTGAAGGTCACGATCAAGAACTGGGGCGACCACGGCGATGCCGATCGGACCGAATGGGTCGACGCGACCAACAACCCCGAGAACGCCGATGCGGGCGTGCGGCGGGTGCCGTTCACGGGCACGCTGTACATCGAGCGCGAGGACTTCATGGAGGACGCGCCCAAGAAGTTCTTCCGCCTGGCGCCCGGCCGCGAGGTGCGGCTGCGCTATGGCTATTGGATCACCTGCGTGGACGTGGTGAAGGACGGCGACGAGGTCGTCGAGCTCATCTGCACCTACGACCCGCAAACCCGTGGCGGCGACTCTCCGCCGCCCGACGCCGAGGGGAACGTGCGGAAGGTCAAGGGCACGTTGCACTGGGTGAGCGCCGAGCATGCCGTTCATGCGAAGGTGAACCTCTTCGATCGCCTGTTCACAATCGAGCAGCCCGACCGCAAGCCCAAGAAGGCCGGCGACGACTGGAGCTTCCTGGAGAACGTGAACCCCGACTCGCTGAAGGTCATCGAGCACGCCATGCTCGAACCGCACTGGCCCACGACCGACAAGGAACGCGGCGCCGGCACTGGCTCGTTCGAGGACGGCATCGAGCGTTTCCAGTTCGAGCGGCTGGGCTACTTCTGCCTCGAGCGGGGCTCCACGGGCGAGCGCCCCGTCTTCAACCGCACGGTGACGCTCAAGGACACCTGGGCGAAGGTTGCCGGGCGGGGTTGACGCCCGTGTCATTCGACCAAAGCTCGTCCGTGCTATAGTCGATCGCTCGGCCCGGGGGACCCCGCTTTATCCCTGAGAACGCTTGGCCGAGCCTCGTGGGCCGACGCGGACCCGCGTGAAACCGGTATCGACATGATTGCCCTGATCGCCCTGCCCATAGCCGCCTTCGTGCTGCTGTCCGCGCTCGCGCGGCGGTTGCTGCACCGTGGCGGCCTGCCCGCCGACTGGCCGGCGGGGTTGGTCGTTGGTGGGCTGCTGCTGTGCGGGTTTGTGGCGATGGCGACGGAGTTGTTGAGCCTTGCCGTGCTGCTACGGTCTTGGGTCGTGGTTGGCGTGTGGATCGGGCTGGTGGGAGTGCTAGCGGTCCTGCTCAAGCGTTGGCCCAAGGAAGATATTGCCTCGATCGAACCCGTGTTGCCGAAGAGCTTCCGCGAAGCGTCTACGGCGGGATTCTGGGTCTGGCTCATCGTCGGCGTCCTGCTGGTGTTCACTCTTGTGGTGGCGTTGTGCGCGCCGCCTAACCAGCACGATGCGTTGGGCTACCACCTTCCACGGCAAATCAGGTGGATAGATATGGGCCGTGTGGCGCACTATCCGGTTGGCGACCTTCGCGAAATCCAGTTTCCTCCGCTGGCCGAGTACATCCAGATGCACACGATGCTGCTTACGGGCGGTGACGTGTTCGTTCATGCACCCTCGTGGCTGGCCTACATGCTGGCGGTGCTGGCTTCGGCGCTGGCTTGCCGTGCATTGGGTGCGCCAAGAGCGGCGCCCTTGGCAGCGTTACTGGTTGCTACCCAGCCCTCCCTCTTCATGTTATCGGTGACACCAAAGAACGATCCCCTTCTGGTGTTCGCGATCGTCACGCTGGGTTGGCTGGCGATCGAGTGCCTGAACCGTCAGCGATGCGG
>JAUHYE010000183.1 GCA_030426395.1 Phycisphaerae bacterium | reverse complement strand
ATCAAGGCGGCCGTCTATCCGCTGGTGAACAAGGACGGCATGCCCGAGGTGGCCGAGAAGCTGGTGCGCGAGCTGCGCGGGCGGTTCGGGCACATGGGGCTGATCGAGTACGACCCCAAGCAGAGCATCGGCAAGCGCTACGCGCGCATGGACGAGGCGGGCTGCCCGGTGTGCTTCACGATCGACGGCGAAACGATGACCGACCAGACCGTGACCTTCCGCGATCGCGACACGCTGGCGCAGGATCGCATCGCGATCGATCAGGTGCCCAACTGGCTGGGCGACAAGCTGGAGGCGTGAGCCTCAGCAGCCCGCGTCGAAGGCGCTCTGGAAGGCCAGGAAGTCGAAGAGCGTCAGCGCGCCGTCGCCGTCGAAGTCGGCGGCGGGGTTGCCCGTAGCGAACAGGTTCTGGAACTCGAGGAAATCAAAGACGGTCAGGGCGCCATCGCCGTCGATATCTGCCGCGCACACGCAGCCCAGCGTGGGCCGTTTAGCGTCGAGCCAGAGCTTGACCTCATCTGCGACCGAACGCGGCAGGCCGTGGCCGGCGTCGGGCACGGGCAGGAGCGATGCCTCGGTGCCCACGGCCGTCAGCGCCTGGAGCAGGCGCACGCTCTGATTGTAGGGCACGCTGGTGTCCTGCTGGCCGTGGGCGATGAACATCGGGACGTTGCTGACAACATCGCGCGCGAGCTGCGCCGGGGCGGCCGTTCGCGCGAGGCGCGTGAGCGTGATCCAGGGCTCGGTGGGATCGCCCAGGTGCTCTCTGATCTCGCCGATGGAGATGCCGTGATCGTCCGACCCGAGCAGACGCGACTCTGGCGAGCGGACGTCGTCGTGTTCGATGGTGGAGCCGGGCGGGTCGGTGACGTCCATGTCCATGAAAAGCAGGTCGGTCGGGCCGTAGTAATCGACGGCCAGTTGCACCGTGCTTGGCGTGCGGTCGAACTCCCCCACCGTTCCTTCGAGGAACGGGTGGTTGTTCGACGTACCCATGACGGCGCTGAGGTGGCCGCCGGCGGAGCTGCCCCAGGTGATGATGGCGCAGGGGTCGATGTTCAGGTCGTCGGCGTGGGCGCGCAGCCAGCGGATGGCGGCCTTGCAATCGTGGATCTGCGCGGGCCAGGTGACCGACGCGCCGCCCCACAGGTCGGCCTGCGAAGTGAGCCGATAATCGATGGTCGCGAAGGCGTAGCCGTCATCGAGGAAGGCGCGTGAGAAGCCCGGAAAGTTGCGCACGCCACCCGACCAGCCGCCGCCGTGGATCCACACGATGAGCGGTGCGGGCCCGCCCGCGGTCGTCGGTCGCCTGAAGTCGAGCTCGAGCGGTCGGCCGTTGATCTCGGCGTAGGTGTATGTCTCGACCTGAGCAAGGGCGGTCGAGACGGTGGAGAGAATGGCGATCGTGGTGAGCGTGCGCGCGAGCATGGCCGGCCTCCTTGTTGGCTTCGGCCGTTGAACGCTGCCCGGCGTGGGATATTGCGGCTACTCGCAGCCCGCGTCGAACTGGTTCTGGAAGGCCAGGAAATCGAAAAGGGTGAGTTCACCGTCGCCGTCGAAATCGGCCAGCAGGTCCCCGGCGTCGAAGAGGTTCTGGAAGGCGAGGAAGTCGAAGATGGTGAGTTCGGCGTCGCCGTCGAGGTCGGCGGCGCAGATGATGAAGCGGTTATCGCGGATGCCGGCTTGCTCGGAATCGACGGTGACGCCATCGGGAAGGATGAATACGGGGCGGCCGATGGGCAGGCCGGGCGTGGGGCGCGATGCATCGGGCGACACGAGGCGGATGCTGAACGAGCCTTCGCCGGCGGGCACCGCGATGCTTCGCGCGAGCTCGAAGCGCAGCGACACTGGGGTGTTCACCGGCACCGTGAAGCCCTCGATGGTGGCGTGCCGGTCGGCTGGCAGGTCGGCCAGGAAGCCCGTGCGTTCGATCTCGAATGGGAACAGCGGATCGAACAAGATGCGGGACTGGGCGGTTCGGATATCGCCGTCGATCTCGACCTCCAACTCGGTGAGCGTGACGATGCCATCGATGGCCGGGCCGCCGGTGATGTGGATCTGGCTCGTGCCGTAGGCCAGCACGAAGTCGACGTGGATGGGCTCGCTGCCGTCGGACGTGAAGACGAGGTCGGTGAAGGTGACCGACAAGCGGCCGCGCGAGAACAACTCGGGGCGGGGGTCGTGGACACGGTAGATCTCACCCGAGACGGCAACCAGGCCCGCGCGTGGCGCGGTCACCGAAGGGAAGGCGATCGTCAGGTTCTGGCGTTCGGGGAACATCAATTGATCGCCGTCGACCATGACGGTGAACGGCTCGCCCTCGGTACGGACGGTCTCGGGGTTGTCGCCGAACTGGTAGCCGATCTCGTAGACCGGCTGGGCGAACGCCATACCAGCGGCCGCCAATGAGCAGATATACGCGTGAATGTAGATAAGCCTGATTGACATGACAAAACCTCCCCGGCCGGACCCATCCCGGCCGGGGAGTTGTACTGGTGGCATTGCGGCCGGGTTGCGGCTCAGCAGCCGGCGGCGAACTCGTTCTG
>JAUHYE010000182.1 GCA_030426395.1 Phycisphaerae bacterium | reverse complement strand
CGCGGTACCGCTTCCGGCACATGCCGATCACCGGCGACTGGGGCGAACTGGTGGGCATCATCTCTGACCGGGACATGCTTGCCAACGTCAGCCCCTTCGCCGGCACCATCAACGAGCGGACGGCCGACGCCAACAGCCTCCGCCGCAAGGCCCACCAGATCATGACCCGCCACCCGCTGACCATCGACCCGAGCCTGAACGTCGAGCGGGCGGCCATGATCATGCTCCACCAGCGGATCTCGGCCTTACCGGTCGTGGACGCCGAGGGGGTTCTGGTCGGGATCATCACGATGCGGGACGTCCTCCGTTGCATCCTGAACCAGTGTGGCACGCATGGGCACACCGGGGCGGCCTGACTGGCCATCCCCGGCGGGGGGTCTATACTCTCCGTTCCACGCAACCCCCATAGGGCGCCCCCAGGCGGGGCCATCGGAGCCGGGCCATGAAGCAGGACACCCACCCCACGTACTACCCCAACTGCAAGGTCTACCACAACGGCGAGGTCGTGATGACCGTGGGCGCCACGGTGCCCGAGATGCACGTGGAAGTCTGGTCGGGCTCGCACCCCTTCTTCACGGGCAAGCAGGCCTTCGTCGACGCGGCCGGCCGCGTGGAGAAGTTCCAGCGCAAGTTCGGCGGCAACTACTTCAGCAAGGACAAGAAGGGCAAGTAAGCCCAGTCCCACAACCAAGCGACTTTTCGAGCCGCGCGACCCTGTCGCGCGGCTTGTTGTTTATGGGAACCACAAGACATACTCGGACTTCCTGCGCCTGCCCCAACCCTACCAGCGGCACAAATTCTCACTGAAGAGGGGCGAAAAGAACTCAAGGAGTCCAGCGCTCCGCGTCGCACGCCGATCTTGAGAACAGGAAGTCCCATGTTCTCGGCAACGGAAGCCAACACGCCGCCTCGCTACACCGCCGCTCTGACCAACACGGCCGCGGCTGCTGCCAGCAAGCCGAATCGTAACGAGGGCGAGAGCAAGCGACCCGAGAAGCTCAGCGACGCCGAGCAGCGCAAACTCGATGAACTCCGGGAAACCGACGCCCGAGTGCGCCGCCACGAGGAAGCCCACCGGGCCGCCGCCGGCGCGTTGTATCGCGGTGGTCCCAATTACACCTACGAGACCGGTCCCGACGGCAAGCGATACGCCGTGGCTGGGTCGGTACAGATCGACACATCCCCAGGCCGCACGCCCGAGGAAACCGTGCAGAAGGCGGCCAAGATCCGCCGTGCGGCGTTGGCGCCGATGGATCCGTCGGGCACCGACCGGGCCGTCGCGTCCAAGGCCACCCGCATGGAAGACGCCGCCCGCCGCGCGCTCGCCAAGCAGAGCATGACCGGCGGCGAGGCCCCGGAAATCCAGACCAAGTCGGCGCCCCCGCTACCCATCCGTGACGCGGCTGACGATGCCCAGGGCCCGGCGACCGAATCGCCGAGTACGAATGCGAGCGCCCCGCAGCCAACGAGCGCTGAGACGCTCTCGCCCGGTGATCTGGGAGGCGAGGTCTGGTCGACGGTGAGCGCGCTGAGCGACTCGACCCAACTGAAGCAGGAGCGCCGCGCCGACGAGATGCCAACGCCCGCGCCACACATTGATGTGATGGCCTGAGCCTCTGATCAGACTGGCCGGCTCGCCTGCGATCGCAGGATCACCACCAACACCGGCGCGGCCAGCACAGCTACCACAACACCCGTTGGCAACCGCCCCGTCTCGAGCGGTAGCACGCGTACCACGCTGTCGCTCAGCAACATCAGCACCGCGCCCGCCATGGCCGCGCCAAAGACCAGCGGCGTGTGCCTCGGTCCCATCAGCATGCGCACCAGGTGTGGGCATACGAGCCCCAGGAACGCGATCGGCCCGGCAAGCACCACGGCTACCGCCGTCAACACTCCGGCAACGAGCACCATCTCGATTCGCAGACGCTTGAGGGGCACGCCGCTGGTGAGCGCCTCGTCCTCGCCCATCGCCGCCGCGTCGAGGGCACGGCCACGCCACGCCACCCACAACACGCCCACGAGCGCCAGCCCGCCGGCCAATATGACCTCGTGCAGCGCCAGCGACTCGGTGAGCGAGCCGAAGAACCACGTGCCCTCGGGCCTGGCGCTCGGCGGCATGATGGCCCGCACGGCGCTGGCCAGTGAGCCCAGCCCGATCGCCAGCGCCACGCCCACCAGGATCAGCGTCACCGGCTCCACTTGCCCCCGCCGTCGCCCCAGCAGCAGCACGAGCCCAAGGGCCCCGATCGATCCGACCAGAGCGGCGATGTCGTCGCGGACGCCAAGCCCGACCGCCCGAGCCAGCGTCACCGCCAGCACCGCGCCGGCCGACATGCCAAGCAGGTCGGGCGAGGCCAGCGGGTTGCGGAGCATCGCCTGCAACGCCACGCCCGCAGCCCCAAGGGACACCCCCACGATCACCGCCGCCACGGCCCGGTCGAGGCGGATCTGCCAGACCACGCCGCTGCCGGGCAGGCCCAGTCCGCCGCCGGGCTCGACCAGTAGCCGCAGCGTCACGGCGACAGCCAGCAAGGTCAGCAGCAGGGCCAGAGCGATCCGAACGGG
>JAUHYE010000098.1 GCA_030426395.1 Phycisphaerae bacterium | reverse complement strand
GCACCTGTCTGAGCGTCGGTACGTACCGTCCTGAGCGCGGGCCGAGGTGGCCGCGCTTGGTGGAGCTCATGATGCCTACCAGGGAAGGGCGTCCAGGCGTTGCTGGAGCTTGGCCTGCGCGTCCAGGCTGCGTTCCTGATCGATCACCGCGCGGCGGCCCGACACCACGCTCTTGTGCCTGGCGTGCTGCACCGCCCAGTTGGCGGCCTTGGCCAGCGTGATGAGGTTCAGGCACAGCATCACCACGCCGATGAGCATGCAGATCGCGAAGACGAAGAGCAGCAAGCCGAAGATCGGCAGGATCGCGCTGAGCACCGGGGTGATCAGCAGTCCCAATCCACCCACGGCAAGCAGCCATGCGACGGTTTGGAAGCGTCGCTCGGCGTCCTCGTCGCCCATCCACCCAGCGAGCGTGGAGAACTGCACGCATACCGCAACGAAGCCGAGAATTCCTATGGTGTCGAAGATGTAGTACCCCACATAGAGCAACCCTTCGACGGCGCTCAATTGTGGTACATAGGTGAGCATGTAGATGGCGGCCGCCACGATGAGGCACGATTGCGTGCCGATGCTCGCGTAGCGCCACTTGGGGTTGTCGAACGCGTCGAGTTGCTTGGATTCGAAGCGGTCGGGTTTCGGTTTGGTGACCAGCCAGAGCGCGCCCACCCAGCCGCAGATCGCCAGAAACTCGAGCCCCAGCGTGACCGCGTTGGTTGCGATTCGCACCACGATGGAAAAGAAGATGTATCCAAAGAAACCCAACGCCGCGAGCCACAACGTCGTGCTCAGGTGACTGACATAGGCGATGGGGGCGCGTGAGACGCCCGTGCCGCGCTTCTTGTCATGGAGGGGGCGGGCGTTGGGCGTGCCGCACTCGGGGCACACCGTGGCACGGGGCAGGCCCGAGAGGTCATAGCTGCACTTGACGCACCGGAACCCCTCCTCGAAGTTGCCCTGAGGGGTGAGATCCTGGCCCAGTTCTCGCGGGTCGATGGGGCTCATGCCCGATGGTACGGATTCAGGGCGGCTGAGTTGCAGTCACACGGTCTGGTGGTTGGGCTGGTCCTTCGAGTCGGCATCCGCCTGCTTCTCGGCTTGTTTTTCGTCCTTCTTCTCGAGGGCCGAGCGGATCTCCTCCAGCAGCCGCTCGACCTGGAAGGGCTTGAACAGTACGCACTGGAGCCCCTCTTGCGAGGCCCGCACGATGCTGTGGCTCGGGTCGTAGCCGAAACCGGTCATGAGGATCACCGGCACGTCGGGGAGCGTGCGGCGGGCGGCCGAGAAGACCTCGTACCCGTTGCGGTCGGGCATCTTGATGTCGCTGATGACCAAGTCGAAGCCCTCGTGGGCCTCGGCAGACGACCGCACGGCGTCGATGGCGCTCGCGCCGTTGTCTCGCACCTCGACGGTCGCCCCGCGGTTGCGCAGCACGTCGGCGATCACGCGGCGAACGGCCGGCTCGTCGTCGGCCACCAGCACGCGGCGGCCCTGGATCAGCGGCTCGGTTTCGGTCGAACTCATCGCACGCTCGACGCCAAGCAAGGCGCGGGGGCCCTCGGCCACGCGGCGCATCCGGTCGCGGATGGAGTCGACGTCTCCCGCGATGCGCGCCAGGCGGGCGGCCAGGTTGGGGTCGGCGTCGGTCGCGTCGCGCATCTGCTCAACGATCTCGGCGATGTCGTCCAGCGGTTCGCGGAGTTCGCCCTGCATGCGGCCCGAGACGGTCGCGTTGGTCTCGCAGCGTTCGACCACCAGCAGGTCCAGCACGCGCAGGGCCATGGCCAGGTGGCGAGCGAAGTGCTCGGCGAACCGGCGGTCTTCCTCGTTGAAAGCGCCCGGCTTGAGCGACTCGACGTCGAGCACGCCGATGACGCGGTCGTGCAGCCGGAGCGGCACGACCATCGCGCTGCTGGCGCCTTGCAGGCACGGCAGGAAGCGGGCGTCGTGGGCCGCGTCGTTGGAGACCTCGCTCACGCCCGTGGAGGCCACGAAGCCGGCGATGCCGTTACCCGTGCGCGAGGGGTACAGGTCGAGCTCGGCTGCCTCGGGGCTCAGTCCTTCGGAGATAACCAACTCGAGCTTACCCGATTTCTCGTTGACCAGGCGGATGGCGAAGTGGTCGAAGTTCAGCAACTTGTGGGCCGTCTCGATGATCCGACTCTCGAGCACGCTCAGCCGCTCCATCGCGTTCTTCGAGCGGACGAAGTCGGGGTCGATCGAGACCAGGTCCCGGCCGGCCTGCTCGATGGCGGTCATCTTGCGGTCGATGCGGCGGGCCTCGGACACGTCGCGGATGACTGCCACCAGCCGGGTGTCGGCCACGCCCGCACCCTCGCCCTGGGCAAGCGAGATGACCACCTCGTACCAGTTGTCCGACTCGTCGTCGCCGATCTCGACGTTGCGGGTGGTGCAGCGGCCGCGGCGGTCGCGCTGCTCGATCAGCCAGGCCAGGCTGTCGCGGGCGGCCGCTCGCACACGCTCGCCAACTACGGGGTCGAGCGTGCGGAAGAACGCGTTGGCCCACACGATCGAGCCATCGGCGCCGAGCAGGCAAACGCCCTCGTTGACGGCGTCAAGGAGGGCGTAGGCTCGGTCCATCTCGCTGAATTCGGGCTCGCTCGCCTCGGGATAGCTCCCATCGGCGTGAAGGATCGCGACGGTGGCTCCCGTGGAGCGGATTTCATCGGCTTTGGCGTCGGCATGTGCGGGCGTAGAGAATTCGACCCGGGCCTCTGGCCCGAACCGCTGTCGAAGCTCGGAAGCTTCAGCCTCCGAAGTGCCGACAATCAGGATGGTGTACGCTGGATCACCCATTGCCACCCTGCCCCAGGACGCCCCCGCAACGAACTGTAGCGGGCGAGTTGGCGTGGAATGCCCATGCCCACCCGTTGAGACCGTCCCTGACCACTTCCAAGGATCGGCATATCACCCTGATGAGTTTCATCCGAACGGATAAACCACGCACAACGAACATTCCATCCCGGCCGTCCTATCCGGCCACCTGAGTCCCGATATCCCGATCCTGCCGACTCCCTCCCATGATCGAAGCAAGAAACCTCCAGAAGAGTTATGGCCGTGTCCACGCCCTCGCCGGCGTGAGCTTTGATGTGCCCCCTGGGCAGGTCACAGGGCTCCTGGGGGCCAATGGAGCCGGGAAGAGCACGACTATCCGCATCATCACCGGCTATACGGTCCCCGACGCCGGTTGGGTCCGTGTTGGGGGTGTTCTGGCTTCCCGCGATCCGATCAGGGTTCGCCAGCACATCGGTTATCTGCCCGAATCGGCCCCGACCTATGGCGAGATGCCCGTGGAGGCCCTGCTGGGTTTTCGGGCCTCGCTGCACGGTCTTCGCGGCAAGGCCCGCAAGGCCGCGGTCGACAAGGCCGTGGACGCCTGCGTGCTCCAGTCGGTCCGCCGGCGGCGGGTGGGCCAGCTCAGCAAGGGATATAAGCAGCGTGTGGGGCTGGCGACCGCCATCTTGCACGACCCGCCCGTACTGGTTCTCGACGAGCCCTCTAACGGCCTCGACCCGGGCCAGATCACCGAGACCCGTTCGCTCATCCGGCGATTGGCCGAGGGGCGGACGGTGCTGGTGAGCAGCCACATCCTGCCCGAGATCGAGCGGACGTGCGACCGGGTGGTGATCCTGGCACGGGGTCGGCTGTGTGCTCAAGGGCCGCTTGAGGAGTTGCTGGCCCAGGGTGATCACGAACTGGTGTGCGAGGCGAGATTCCAGACCGAGCCATCGGCCAAGGAAGCGGCGCGGGCGGTGGGGGCTATCGCGGGCGTGGGCACCGTCTTGCCACGCGAGATGGACGACGGCGTGGAGCGCTGGCACGTCGGGTTCGATCCGGCGACCATCGGCGAGGGCGATCTGCGGAAAGCCATCGGCTCCAACCTGGCGGCTGCTGGGGCGGAGGTCCGGTTGCTGGAGCGTGAGAAGGCCTCGCTCGAGTCGCTCTTCCTGAGACTCATGGAGCAGGGCCCAGACGCAGCCCAAGCCGGGAGCGCGGCATGAGGGCGCTGCGAACGATGTGGGCCATCGCCGTGCGCGAGTTCGTGGCGCTCTTCCGCGTGCCGGTGGGCTGGCTGGTGCTGGCGCTCTACGCCGGGCTGTGGGGCGGGATGTTCGTGCAGTTTGTGCTGGTGCCCGGGGCGCCGGCGACGATGCGACCGCTGTTCGCGACCGCTGCCTGGCTCATGCTGCCCATCGCGCCGGCCATCTCGATGCGATTGGTGAGCGACGAATTGCGAACGGGAAGCTATGAACTGCTGGCGACCTCGCCGGTGAGCGAACTGTCGCTTGCTCTGGGCAAGTTCATCGGCGCCGGGATGTTCCTGCTGGCATTGCTTGGATGCACCCTTCCGTTGGTGGGCGTGCTCTTGGTCGTCAGCGACCCGATGCCCGACCCGGGCCCGATGCTGGCGGGCTACCTGAGCATGACGCTGCTGGGGTTGCTGTTTCTGTCGGTAGGCTTGTTGGCATCGAGCCTGACGGCCAGCCAGACGCTGAGCTTCCTGGGCGCGATGCTGGCGCTGTTCGTGTGGCTGCTGGCGACGACCGCCGGTCGGACGCGCGCACCAGAGGCGATCGGGGACATTCTGGCGTCGCTAGCGATCACCGACCGGCTCGAGGGCTTCGCCAAGGGCGTGATCGACACGGGCGACGTGGGCTTCTTCGTAGTGCTCACCGGTTGGTTTGTGCTGGCGGCGTCGATGTGCCTGGGCGTGCGGAGGTGGCTGTGACTCGCAAGCCTTCCCACAAGGGCCCCTGGCTGCGCCGGGTTTCGGTCGTGTGGCTGGCGGGCACGTTTCTGACTGCCAATGCCGTATCGGCCGTGTTCCTGATCGCGTTGGCTGATCGGCACAGCGTTCGGTTCGATGTGACCGCGACCGGCGAGCACCGGCTGGCGCCGCAGACACGCCGGTTGATCGAGGCGGTGGAGCCCGGCGCGGGGTTCGAATTGGTCGTGGCCGCGGATGTGTCGCGCGTGGACCCGCGGGCGTGGCAGGCGCTGCTCGACGTTGGCAGCGAACTCGAAGCCGCGGGCGCGATGACGGTGACGACGCTCGAGGGCGAATCGGCTCGCGCGGGATTGGAATCGCTCGGCCAGCGATTGGCGGCGCGGGAGGCGGGGGAGATCCAGGCCCAGGCCCAGGCGTTGCTGCGAGCGGCCGCCGAGCTTGCACGCGCGGCCGACGTGATCGATGATGCGGTTGTGCCCAGGCTCACGGCCGCCGGCGCTTCGGCTGGCGATGCGAACACGGATATTCGTACTGTGATGGAGGCCCGGGCGCAGACGGCGCCACTGCTGGCCCAGAAGCTGCGCGACGTGGCGGCCGAGGTCCAGGGCCAGCTCCAGTCGGCCATCATGCCGGGTGTCAACGTGCCGGCGTTGGATCAGGCCCGCGCGGCGATGGCCGCCCCGGCGCGTGACGCGGCCGCGCAGCTCGCGTTGGTGGCCGACGAGGCCCAGGCGATCGGGCGGGATCGGCAGTACCCCGAGGCCCTCCGGCGCGCGGTGATGGAATTGGGCCAGGCGGCCGCCCCCGCGCGAGACCTGTGCGCGACCGCCGCGGAGACAGCCGAACGGATGGAGTCGCTCGACGTGGTGCGGGTGTTGAGGTCGGTGGGGGATGCGGCGGCTTCTGTGCTGGTGGGGCCGGACAACGCGGTGGCCATCGACGCCCAGACGCTGCTGCCACCGCCCGGCGTGCTGCGGCCCGAGGCGGCGACGGCGCCCTCGCTGCGCGGCCGGGTCGAGGGGCTGGTGGCAACGGCGATGCTGACGGCGATTGACCCGAGGCGTCCGATCGTGATCGTCGCGCACGCCGAGGACGCGCGGTTCATCGAGCGGCCCGGCGCGCTGGGTGTTGCGATCGGCCACCTGCGTCGGCAGGGCATCGACGTGATCGAGTGGCCCATCCTGATCGAGGAAGACCCACCCGGCCTCGTGCGTCTCGATCCGGCACGGGCCAGGCCGGTCATCCATTTCGTGCTCAACACCAACACGAGCGTGCGCTCGCCCGACCCGCTCGCGGCACGCCCGGACGAGCGTGTGGCGGCGCTGGGTGAACTGGTACAGCGATTCATTGACGCGGGCGAGCCGGTGATGTTGAACTTCACGCCCAGCGAGGTCGTAGTTGGTGGGGGTGTGGATGCCACGGCCGCGCCGCTCGGAGCATTCGGGCTCGAAGCGAAATCGGGCATGGCTCTGGTGAGCAAGCCGACTCAGAGCGAGGTGGTCGAGCACGACATGCTCGTGCGCGGCTCGGGTGGTGAGCACGCGTTGCAGGGCGCGATGACCGGGTTGCTGGTGTACGCGCCGTGGGCGGTACCCATCGAGCACACCGGCGGTGGTGACGCCTGGCCGCTTGTCACGGTGGACGACGAACAAGCCTGGGGTGAGACTCGGTGGTCGGGCTATCGCCGCGTGCCGCGGGCGGAGCGCGCACTCGTTTCGAATCCGCCGGTGCGCGAGCCGGAGTTGGATGATGTCGGTGGGCCGTGGACGATCGCCTGGGCCGCGCAGCATGATGCGGGCGAGGGTGTCGGTCGCGTCGTCGTGGTTGGTAGTAATGACTGGCTGGCCGACGAGATCGTGAGTTCGGGCCAGAGCCTGGATGGCCGGATGGTGGGCAGCTACCCCGGAAACCTGGCGCTGCTCGATGCGGCCGTGCTGTGGTTGTCGGGGCGGGATGAATTTATCGCGCCAACGGTCAGCTCGTCGAGCGTGGCGATGATCGGGCAGATCGATCGCGGCGTGCTGTCAGCCCTGCGATGGGGGCTGGTGCTGGGCGTGCCGGTCGTCATCCTGCTCGTCGGTGGAGGCTGGCGTTTGCTCCGCCGCTGAACGCGTGTGCGACAAGCTGGTGTGACCCAGGATTTCGACCATGTCGCGCGGTGCGCGCGCGGGACCGGCTGGGACAGGTGCGGATACCACTACTGTCGCGCGACGCTCAGCAGCCCGGGCGACGTCTTCGGAAATTGGAACGCCGCACTCGGGGCAAACGTCGGCAAAGCCTGGCACGCCCGTGAGGTCGTAGCCGCACTTGTCGCAGCACCAGGCACCGCGGGATTGCGGGATGCACGCGACGAAGAAGCCGACCGAGCCCACGAGCAGCAGGTAGCTCCACAGCAGCGTCTGGAGCACGGGCAGGTAGATCTCCTGGCGTGTCCACCCGTCGAGCATGGTGTGGAACTTGATGACGATCAGCACGCCGACGATGCCCCCGCCGACCCACGCGAACGCACGCCAGTTGTGACGCCATTTCACGGCGCCATACCACACGAGCACGGCGTAGATCACGAATAGAAGCATCGCCAGGCAATCGTAAACGACGCGGGCGAGGGATCACACGGTCTAGGGAAGGTCTCAGGTCGGCAGTGGGATTTGGGCCTTCTGCACGCTCCGCAGCCGGCGGACGATGACACCCAGGCACATCAGGCCCAGCGGGACCGCCACCAGCACCTCGACGAAGCGGTTGAGCACGTCGGCGGTGAGGCCCTGTGAGAGATTCGCGTCCGTCCCACCCAGCATCGCGGCTGGCAGGCCGGCGGCGAGGGCTCCGATAAGCCACTCGCGGATGCCTAGCCCGTTGCCGGCGATGGGGATGAGCATCGCGACCTGGCTCGCGACGGCGAGCACGAGCGCGGCGGGCAGGTCGATGGAAGTCCCCACAATCGCGAACGCCATCGCGTAACGCCCAGCCCACACGGCCATGTCGAGCACGCGCAGCGCGCCGGCCGCGCAGTATCGCGCGGTGAGGGGCTTGGTGGCCCACAGTGCGATAGAGGCGACGGCGCCAGCGAGCATGGGAACGACAATGAGTAGGCTCCACGCGAGGGCCGTGTCGACCCCGCGCAGCACGACAGCACCCAGGAGCATGATGCCGCTGCAAATCGCGGTTATGACCGTGCCCTCGATGAGTGTCTGGCCCGTGTGGCGGATTGAGATGCCGTTGACGGCCTTGTGGTATGCGATGCGGCCGACCATGCCCGGGCGCATGGGCAAGTAGTTGAGCAGCCAGGCCATGCCGATGAGGCCGAGCGTTTCCGCCACACCCAATCGCCCGAAGCGTGAGAGCAGGAACCAGATTGAGGTTGAGATGCTCAGCCAGTTGAGCAGGGGGAGAGCAAGGAACAGGAGCACGAACCACCATGGGTGTTGGCCCAGCGCATCGAACGACCGGCGAACGGCGTCGGGGTCTTGCCTCAACGCTGCTGCGATCGCCAGAACGACGAGCAACGCACCGGCGATGAAGCCGCCGATGCGGAACCATCGGGTCTGCCGCGAGTGGTTGGCCTTGGCGGCCAGCGTGCGCATGCGGCCGGCGTTGGATCGCCTTGGCGTGCGCCCTGGCAGGGACGGGTTCATGGTGTTGGGGTTAGCATCGACGGCGCGGGTTTCGGGCCAGATGCCTGCGACTGGGGTGGTCCGAAGCCCTGGAAGTTTGCGTAGCTGCGGCCGCCGTTTCGAAGGCGGGTCTGCAGCAGTGATGCCAGTTCGCGTACACGCTCATCTTCGTGCTCGGCCGCGCGGGCAAAGGCCGGGTCTTCTGGATCGCTGGCGCGTGTCAGTAGGGCCGCGATTAAGTCGATTGCGCTGCTTGCCGCGTCAAGCGCGGCGCGGTCGAAGGGCGCCATCGCCCGGCTCAACTTGGCGTTGGGCAGTGTCACGAGGAGGCAGACACGGACGACTTCATCCGACTCGGTGAATCGGTGGGCGGCCGCGTTCATGATTGGCACGAACGGCTCCGGTTCGCGGCCATTGGGCGGGGTGTCTGGGCCGATGAGGCCGGCCTTGAGCGCGGCCGCGATCGTGGGAATCACGGCCGGATCGTCCGCGATGAATCGGTTGGCGATGCGGTTGCCGGGGAAGTTGACCTCGGGCAGCGGCCGGCGTGTGATGAGCCCGGTCTCGGCGCTGAGGCACATCGGGCCGGGCAGGTAGCCGGCGCGTTGCGCGTAGATGAACCCCTGCAGTGCGCGCCAACGTGTGCGCGTGGTGCGGTTGCCCGCGGCCTCGAGATACCAGCCCGCGAGCCCCGCGCCGGCCCAAACTTCGGTTTCAAGCCGCTCTCCGGGCATCAGACGCAGCCGAGTGTCGACGCTGCTGACTTCGGGGATGGCCACCGGCGTCAGGCGGTCGAGGTCGGCGTCGAGCACCGGCGATAGCAGGATGCGGCTGTTGATGGGCGAACTGGGGCCGACGGCCAGGGGGATCGGCGAGTTGTTACGGAGCGTGAAATTCAACCGCGTGATGGAGGTGACGTGCTCCTCGGGGGCTGTCCGTACGATGATCTCCATGTAGTTTTCCGGCTTCTCGACCATGCGGTCGAGCCAGGCCGGAATGGCCCGCGAGTTTTTTGTGAGCGCCTCGGCATCTGGGAACGGCGAGCCTACGCCCAAGTCGATCAGTTGCTGGTGCGCCCAGGCGCCCCACATGTTGGCTGGGTCTTCGCGGGCGATGCCGCGAAGGATCGGCAGGGCTTCGAGCGTACGACCGTGGACGAGCAGCGCGTAGACGTACGCCAGGGGGGCCATGGGGGCGGTGCGTTCGTCCATGCGACGCTTGAGGTCGGCGAGCTTCGCATCGGCCTCGGGCGTGCCGACGGCGTCGATGGTGCTCAGCAGGGCGGAGACTAATTCCAGATACTCCTGGGCCGGCCGGATGATGCTGGGGTCGACCTCGCCCAGGATGGCCTCGTCGGTCATCGCACGTTCCATTGCCTGGTTCGCGCGGACGGCGTCGTCACGGACGAGAAGATCCTGCACGCCCGAAAGGATCATGGCGATCGCCGTCTCAGCGCGCACGCGGGCGGCTAGCAGGGCCACCTCTCGCGCCTGATTGCGATCACCCTGCGTGTTGATCAGCAATTGCTCGAGCCGCTGGGCAGTCGAGCCGCGGAGGTCTTCGGAAGCGCGGCTGGCGGCGGTGGGGTCGCCTTCGGCGTCGGCCAGCAGCATGCGGAGCAGGGCCACCTCGGGCGGAGGCAAGATGTCGGCGGGCCGCTGGAGGCCCTCGGTGTTCTCCCCCCGCTGGGTCATGAGTTTGAGAATCTGTTGGACTCGGGCACGCTCCTGGAGCAGAGGCAACTCGAGTTCGTTGGCCAGCCCATCAGGACCAAAGGCAAGCCATGTCAGTCGAACACGGCGCAGCGCGGCTTCTTCTGTCGGGGGATAGCCACCGACCATCAGGAGCGATTGCGCGTGGTCGTGGAAGCGGATGGCCTGCTCGAACGCGCCGCCAAGGGTCAGGTGGTCGGCGATCTGCGTATGAACGTTGGGGTCGACCGGGTCGGCCAGCAGCAGGTTGGCCATGAGTTCCAGCCGACCTACGGCGTCGCCGCCCGCCTGGCTGTAGTAGGCCAGCGCAAGGGCGGCGGCCTCCTTGTTAGTCGAGTCGAGTTCGGTAGCCCGGGCAAGAAGATCGACGAAGCGCTCCTCGTCTCCCGTCTCGCGCGCGAGCAGCGACGCGTCAAGAGCCAGACGGCTGCGCACGGCCGCGGAGATGCTCTGGGCGCCAAGCAGGCGGTCGTAGGCGGCCAGGCGTTCCTCCACGGTCTGAATCTTCTCGATGCCAGTGGCGATGATGCGCAACAGGGCGACTTCATCGGCGGGCTCGATCTTGATCAACTCTCGCGTAAGTTCGAGGGCCCGGGCGTCCAAGCCGGCAGACCAGGCGGCCTCGATCTGGCGGCGGAGCAGGATGGGCTCCTCGGGCCGGTAGGTGCGGGCCAGGTCGAGGGCGAGCATGGCGATGCGGTAGTCGTCTGACGTAGGGTCGCCCTGCATGCGCAGGTCGAGCAGCGCGATTCGGCCCAGGCCAAAAGCGGCGTAGTCGTCCAGCGGCTCGGGCCTGGGCTGGGCGTGGGCCCGCGCAGCGAGGCTGGCCGATGCGACCAGGACGAGACTCAAGGCCAGCCGATACATACGCGTCAAGAACCACCTCCGAACCAAAGGGCCAGCCCTGTGGCCAGTCCGCCGATGCAAAACAGCGCGACCAGCGCCACTTCACACACCCAGCCGACCTTCCGGCCGGCCATGGGGAACACCCTGTCGGCCACGAGGAACATGAAGACGAAGATCCCCATGGCGACGGCCGTCCAGCCGCCCAGGGCGGCCGGTACCGAGAACATCGGCCATCTGGGCCCCGCACTGAACACCAACCAGAGCCCAGCAATGACCAGCGCCCCACCCCACACGGTGGCCACCAAGGCCAGCAGGAGCGTGCTGAGACGCGTGCTGTTGAGTACGGGGTTGTCGTGGTTGGGTTCGGGCATGGGTGGCAGTGCAACGCGAGGATATGAAAGGGCAACGGTAGGGGATGGCGTGCAGGCTGAGAGTGGAAATGGCTGCTATGCCGGACCAGCGTGTCCTTTGCCGTAGAAGCTGATGGCGTTCTTGAATCGGGCCAGCAAGTCGTCGCGAAGGGCTTTGGTGACGATGATCTCCGGGCTATACCCAGCGCTGTGTAAGACGAAGAGCGGCTGTTCCGGGGCGGGGTGCGGCACGAGCACCCGACGATTCGGGTTCTTCTTCTTGCCCGTTGGGGCGACGGCGTCTACTTCGTGTCCTGGCCGCAAGACCGCAGCGATCGGTTGTTCTGATGTCCGCGTGGCATAGATCGGGACATGCTCTTCGTTTGAAATCACGTTCGAGTCAATAAGGAATTCGACGATCTCAAGCGGGAACGAAAATGTACGAAATCGCGAGTCCAGCACTTCCCAGACCGTCGGGGTCGTCGTCGCGTTCAGCCCTTCGGTCGAGTGCCAATCGCTGATGTGGGTGACGCGCGTTCTGAGCAGCTTGGTGTACGCGTTGAGTCGCAAGTCGCTCAGCGATGCGCCGGCAGGCAAGAAATATTCGCTCAAGTGGATCCGATGCGTGCGTCGGGCGATCGACACCCAGTGCGGGCCGAGCAGGCAGTCGCCATCCTCGTCTCGGCATGAGATGGTGACGCTCATGTCTCTGCGGCTGAGCAATGATTCAGCGGTGCCGTAGAACCGGAAGTCGGGCTCTCGCATGACTCAGCCCGCCTACCCCAACTGCATTGTCATCAAGAACTCCGCGTTCGTCTTCGTCTTCTTGAGCCGATTCAGGATCAGCTCCATGCCCTCGACGACGTTCATGTCGCTGAGGACCTTGCGCAGCTTGTAGGTCAACTCGAGTTCCTTGGGGTCGAGCAGCAGTTCTTCGCGGCGGGTGCCGCTCGAGCCGACGTCGATGGCGGGCCAGACGCGTTTCTCGACGAGCTTGCGGTCGAGATGCAGTTCGCTGTTGCCGGTGCCCTTGAACTCCTCGAAGATGACCTCGTCCATCTTGGAGCCGGTCTCGACCAGCGCGGTGCCGATGATGGTCAGGCTGCCGCCGTCCTCGATGGCGCGGGCGGCCCCGAAGAACTTCTTGGGGCGTTGCAGGGCGTTGGCGTCGATGCCGCCGGACATGATCTTGCCGCTGTGGGGCTGCTCGGCGTTGTAGGCGCGGGCCATGCGGGTGATCGAGTCGAGCAGGATGACCACGTCGTCGCCGAATTCGACCATGCGCTTGGCCTTCTCGATGACCATGTCGCACACCTGCACGTGGCGGTGGGCGGGCTCGTCGAAGGTGCTGGCGACGACCTCCACGTCCGCTGAGGTGTTGCGGCGGAAGTCGGTGACCTCCTCGGGCCGCTCGTCGACCAGCAAGACGATGATCTTGACCTTCGGGTGGTTCTTGGTGATGGCCTGGGTGATCTTCTGCATCAGCACCGTCTTACCGGTGCGCGGCGGGGCGACGATCAGGGCGCGCTGGCCCTTGCCGATGGGCGCTACCAGGTCCATGATGCGCGTCTCGACGACGTCGGGCCCGGTCTCGAGGTTGAAGCGCTCTTCGGGGTGCAGGGGCGTGAGGTCCTCGTACTGCTTGAGCTTGTGGGCGGCGGCGGGCTCGCGGCCGTTGACCTCGTCGACGCGCAGCAGCGCGAAGTAGCGCTCGCTCTCGCGGGGCGGCCTGATGAGCCCGCGGACGACCATGCCCTTGCGCAGGCCGAATCGGCGGATCTGGCTGGGGCTGACGTAGATGTCGTCGGGCCCGGGCAGGTAGCTCTGCTCG
>JAUHYE010000097.1 GCA_030426395.1 Phycisphaerae bacterium | reverse complement strand
GTGCTGTCCATCTCGCCCAGCGGGCGATTGGTATGGGGCGCGATGACGGCCTCGAGGGTGATCCACCGCCGCATCACCGCGTCGTAGATCGCGTGGGCCAGCGCCGCCTCACGCCCGGCGCCCGGGCCCTTGATCGCGCCCGTGTCCAGGGGCTCGAGGCCCAGGTCGGGGTAGCGATGGGCCTCTTCGCGCAATCGATAATGCACGACCGAGCGGGCGCTGGTGGCCGGTGGGAAGCGGTCGTGGCGGTTCGAGCGGCGGCTTTGGGAGGTTCGTTGTGCCAAGGGGGATGGTAGGGGGGCGTACGATGGCCGGTGACCGGACCAGGGCCCGAATCGGCCAATGAAATCCCGCCCGAGCGGCCCCGCCGCGCCCCGCACAACTTCCTGGGCACGATGCGCATCCGCAAGAAGCTCATCGTGCTGCACACGGTCTTCTCCGCCGGGCTGGCCGCGCTCATGTTCTTCATCCTGCGGCCCGAGATCCAGTCGCTGGTGCGCCAGGCCGAGGCCGAGGACGCCGCCTTCGTGCTGGGAACACTGGACGTTCCGGAACTGACCGGCGGCCGGGCCCGGGGCCAGGAGGCCATCGGCCCGGGGATCACCCTGAGGTGGGGCTCGGCCGCCGATCTCGGGATGAGTTCGGGCGCCGTCGCCGCGCTGCAGCGGGGCGCGCCGGCACCAGTACCGGTTCCCGACGGTAACGGCGTACGCATCGGCTCGGCCGGCCTCTACCTGCCCCACGCGGCGGGCGGGGGCTACTACCTGCTCGACCGCCGCCTGGACGGCGTGCGGGCCTCGGTGGCCCGGCTCGACATCGTGCTCCTGCTCAGCATGCTGGGCGTGTACTTCCTGATCGCCGCGGCGCTCGAGGTGTTCGTGCTGCCCCGGCACGTCTACCAGCCCATCCGCCGGATGCTGCACGCCGACCTGGCCGTCCAGCAGGGCGACCGCGCGGGCGAGCTGATCGATCCGAGGTTCATGCCCCAGGACGAGCTTGGCGAAATCATGCGCAGCAGGAACCGTTCCATAGCCGCTCTCAGAAAGAACGAGGCCGAGCTCGCGCGCACCCTGGCGGAACTCGAACGCGTCGCCGGCGATCTCAAACGCAAGAACCATTTATTAGAAAACGCCCGCCGCAACCTCGCCGACGCCGACCGCCTGGCCTCCCTTGGCATGCTCAGCGCCGGCATCGCGCACGAGATCAACACGCCGTTGGCCGTCCTCAAGGGTTTGGTTTCCGAGATCAACGAGAAGCCGGGCGAGCCCGTGGCCGAGAGCAAGGCCCGCCTCATGCGCCGCGTGGTCGAGCGCCTGGAGCGCCTGGGCGAGGGCCTGCTCGACTTCGCCCGCGTGCGCTCGCCGCGCGTGGCCACCGTGGGTGTGTCGCACCTCGTGCGGCAGGCGCTCGAACTGCTCAGCCTGGACGACCCCGTCCGCCGCGTGCGCGTCGTCGAGCGCGTGCCCGAGGGGCTGAGCGCCCCGTGCGACGGCGACCGCATGGTGCAGGTGCTGGTGAACCTGGTGCGCAACGCGGCCGAGGCGCTCGTTGAGAATGAATCCAAGGATCCAACGATCACGATCACCGCCGAATCCCTCACGCGCGAGGGCTCGGGCTGGGTGAGCATCACCATCGCCGACAACGGCCCGGGCATCCCCGCCGAGCTGCTGCCGAGTTTATTAGAGCCCTTCGTCAGCTCGCGGCTGGACGCCAAGGGCACCGGCCTGGGCCTGGCCGTCGCCGACGGCATCGTCCGCGAGCACGGCGGCGTGCTGATCGCCCGCAACCAGGAAGGCGGGGGGGCCGGGTTCGAGGTGCTGCTGCCCGCGTTCGCGTCGATGCCCGGGGGGGATGATGGTGGTGGGGGTGGTGGGCCACCGCCCATGTCCGGAAACTGATGGCCTGCGCCCACCTTCCGCCCACCCCCAAATCCCAACTCCAATCCCAACTCCAACCCCAACTCCAACCCCAACTCCTCAAACCCAACCACCATACGAAAACCCAAACACCCGGCCGATAACCGCCTCAGAACACCCAAAAGCCCCTCCAGAGCCCGTGAGGGCCGCCCACGACGCCCGCGGCAACGATTCTGACGGCCGCGGGAACGATTGAAACGGTCGCGGCAACAGTTCCCCCGGCCGCGGCAAGAGTTCCCCAGGCCGCGGGAACAGTTCCCCAGGCCGTGGCAACAGTTCCCCCGGCCGCGGGAAGAGTTCCCCCGGCCGCGGCAACGGTTCCCCCGGCCGCGGCAAGAGTTCCCCAGGCCGCGGCAATCGCTGCCGCGGCCGGGGGAACGCCTGGACGTGTCGCGGCAACCGTTGGCGTACCAGTTTGAACGGTTCCCCCGCGATCTCCGGAGGCCCGGGTTTTCGGACGCGAGGGCGCCCCGTCGCGGCGGGTTCACGCGAACGTGGAGCAGAAACAGCAACGGGCCCGCGATGGCGGGCCCGTGGGGTGGAGCGGGATGGAAATGTTGCTTACGGCGAGGTCGCCGCGTCGTAGGCGTCCTGGTACAGGGCCGCGTCGGTTGAGTCGGTCGTGCCGTCGATGTTCATGTCGACGCGACGGGCGCCTTGAAGAAACAGGTCGTTAAACATGGCCATGTCGTAAAGGTCGGTACCGCCGTCGAAATTGAGGTTCGAGTTGCCGCACTCGAATTGGGTCTCGAAGAGCCAGATATCCCGAGAGTTGGTCGAAACCGGATCGATGCTCGGGCCGTTGTCGTACACGAGCGTGTGGACCGACCAGAACGCACAGCCGTTCACCGGGTCGGCCTGCATGTCGGCGAAGTCGGCCCAGCCGTTGAGCGCGCCCTCATAGCGATACGTCGGGCCCGTTTGGACGGTCACTTCCGAACTCGTCACAATGTCCGTGTACGAGTTGTTCAGCGTCACCCTGCGGACCTCGGGCCAGACGGTGTTGCTGGAGTAGGTGTACTCGATGTACGCCACGCCCTGCTCGGTCACGCCGATCACAGGGTGATACCGATCGCCCGCGGAGTCGATGCGGCCCGTCACGACCACTTCGGGCTGCCACTCGGTCGACGGGAAGCTGCCCGTGGTGGAGCGGAATTTTTCCAGATGTGGGTCGATGACGTACCACTGCACGACCCATTGAGTTCCCACCCCGGAGGAGGTCACCGGGCGCACGTGGTGGGCCGCGAAGATGCGTGGCTCATCATTGGCGTCGCGAACGAGTACCGCGCTCGGAATGAACGAGGTCGCCCCGGCGACACGAGGGCTAAAAGCACTGTCCGGGGTTGTCGGTTGGTACGACGCGCCCCCGGCGAAGGTGAACGTGCCGCCCACGTTCACTGTCATGTCTTCCAGGATGGTTCCATCGGGCTTCAGGCGCTGTGAGTATCGCCATCCGGATTCGGCAGGAGGGGGGAGTGTTTCAAACCACAGACCACCAAGCCGGATCGTGTTCTCCATCGAAGAATTTGTAACACTCAGGATGAACTGGGCGTTCTCAAAGTCGTCGTCCTCGTAGGGCTCCTGCACGGTGTAGTGGCGGGTGTGATTGTCTGGGAAGGGCAGGTCGGTGTTGCGAATGAATGTCTGGTCCGTCGGATCGGGCTTGTCGCCGTCGAGAATGGATAGCGTGCCGCTGGTGCCGTGCGAGAGCGGGATGATGACGACCGCATTGAAGACCGTGCCGGGCGGGCCGACCATGGGGTCGACGTCCTTCCCATTCACCGTGATGTAGACGGCCTGCTCATCGACGGCCATGTGGGGCTTGTCGACGATCCCGCTAGCGGTCGTAGAGAAGGTCGCGTGCGTGCCGCCCTGGAAGTAGGCTTCCATGCCCTGGGCGAGATCGAAGTAAGTGCCGCCGTTGCCGATGCCGACCGAGGTCGTGCTGTCACCGGTGTAGTACCACCAGTCGTCATCTTCATCGTCGTTGAACGTGTCGAGCTCGTCACTCCCGGTCATTTCCTGCGACACCGCCAAGTGGATCGCGGAGATGTTGTTGTCGCCCGAGCCATACACGAAGGTGCCATCCACGAAGTTGTGTTCGCTGTAGAGGATCCACAGCCGGCCGGTTTGGGTGTGATAGACGGTCTGGGGATCGAACATGCGGCTCAAGAGTTCGTTGCTGCCGGAGCCGTCCGTCGTGTCGACCCGGTAGAAGGGCCAGAAGGTCGAGGACATCGCGTTGAGGTCCGCGACGGTGCGCGAGTCCAGCAGAGTGCCGTTCCGGTCAAACAGCGACATGCTCATGTTCGTCGTGGAGACCACGCCGGAGTCGTTGACACTGACGCCGGCGTCGCTGTTGTACGCACCAAAATCGTCGTCGTCGTCCGTGGTGAACGCGATCCGATGCACTTGCGCATGTGCCGCTGCAGACAGCAAGACACCGATTGAACAGACAAATACCGTTTTGGGAAACAGTGACATCAGGATTCTCCTGTGGCGGAACACGTGATCCAGAGGTGGCCGCATACACAGGCCCACGATCCTCGACAGTAGGTTGGGTGCAACCGTTCTCGGCCCCGAGCGGCTTCGACCGCACTGAGAGTCACATTCTGTTCGGGCACGATTTGCGTGCCAGCCAGTATTCACTATTGCATCGCCGCGGGTTGTCGCGCACAATAGGGGTATGAGACTAATACTGGTTCCGACCGCCTTTGTGACCCTGGCCGCTACCAGCCCTCTGTGGGCCCAGTGCCTCCCCCAGCGGCTGACCTCGCCGTCGGCCTTTGCGGGGCACTATGGCTTCGAGTTGGCGATGAACGATCGCCATCTAATTGTGGGCGATTGGAAGGACTACACGATGTGTGGCGACCCGTTTTGTCCAAATGGCTTCGCCTACGCCTACCGGCGCGACGCCGAAGGCCAATGGCAACTGCAGCAGACCATCGCGCCTGCTGGCCTCACCCCAGCCTTCGACTTCGGCGCCTCGGTCGCTCTGGACGGCGATCGCGCCCTGATCGGGGCCTTGCTCAGCCCGGAGTGCGGTACACGAGGGGCGGCGTACATCTTTGAATTCGATGGCGAACAGTGGGTCGAGGCCGGTCTGCTCTGCCCGCCCGACACCCGCAGCATCCACGGCGACCGCGTCGCCCTGCACGGCGACATGGCGTTGGTCGGTAAGGCTAATAGCTCAGTTCTTGTGTATGTCCATCAGGACGGACGTTGGGACCTGGTTCATGATTTGTACAATCCCGACAGTATGGGTTTGCGTTCCGATTTCGGCTGGGGCCTGGATCTCGATGATGATTGGGTCGTCATCGGCGCGCCCGTGGAGCGCATCACCGCCGGCTTTGGCGGGGCGGCGTACGTCTATCGCCGCCTGCCCGGGGGTGAGTTGGCGTTCACACAAAAACTGATCGCGCCCGACATCTTGGAAGGCCCCCAGTTCGGGGCGTGCGTCGCCATCGATGGCACCACGCTGGCCATCGGTGGTCGCACCTCACCACGCACATACCATGACCAGGGGGCCATGTATATGTACGAACTGGTTGGCGGGAGGTGGGAACTCCAGCAAGAGTTGACACACTCCGACCCTGCTGAGTTCGATGGGTTTGGGCGGTGGGCCGACTTGGAAGGCGACCTTCTGCTCGTCGGCGCCGACAATGACTGGACGCCAACCAGCCGGGGCGCGGCCGATCTGTTTCAAAGAGGTGCCGATGGCCAGTGGCGGCAGGTCGCGGATCTAGACCCCGAACTGCCCGCGGCCGCTTATGGTTTCCGAGTCGCAATGGCCGGTGGTCAAGCCGCCATTGGCGGCAGGAACACAGTCGACATATTCGATTTGTCGTGCCTCTCGTGCCGCCCCGACCTCGACCTCGATGGCGCCCTGACCGTCTTCGACTTCCTGACCTTCCTCAACCTGTTCCAGGACGCCGACGCGACCGCCGACTTCGACGGCGATGGCGAGCTGACGATCTTCGATTTCCTGGCCTTCCAGACGGCGTTCGACGCGGGGTGCGCGTGAGAGCGAAGCGGCGGAACGATGCAGGGAAGCCCGGGGCCCGAGCGTGATCGGTCTCAGCAGCCCAGCGTGAACCGGGTCTGGAACTCCAGGAAGTCGAAGAGCGTGAGGCGGCCATCGCCGTCCAGATCCGCGGCCGGGTCGCCCAGGCCGAAGGCGCTCTGGAAGGCCAGGAAGTCGAACAGCGTCAGCTCGCCATCGCCGTCGAAGTCGGCCACGCACCCCTCGGGCGCGCAGCCCTGCCACCTGGCAATATACGCCGACTCGATGGAATCGCCCACGGTGCCAAACGTGCCGGCAACGAACAGGTCCTCGCCCCGCCCATCGTCGAATTTCGCCAGCGCCCAGCCGGGCTCTCGCCGGTCGGTGCCAACGCCGCCGCCGACCTCGGACCATCGTGCGCCATCCCACCGGGCCAGCCGGCCGACCGGGAGCGTTCCGATGGCCTCGAATCGCCCGGTGATGTACAGCTGGGGCCCCAGGCCATCATCGAACGCTTCGAGGGCGACGATGCGGTCGTCCGGGCCGTCGCCCGAGGCGTCCCGGAGGGCCGACCACGCGGCTCCGTCCCATCGCGCGATGTTGGACACGGGCTGGCCGCCCGCCGAGGTAAAACTTCCCGCAACGTACAGAGCGGGGCCGCTGCCGTCGTCGAAAACGACCATGTCCCTGACCTCGCCGTTGACGCCTTGGGCGCCGGTCGGTCCGAGGGCGGACCAGGCCGACCCGTCCCACCGGGCGATGTTCGTCGCGACCACGTCTCCCGCGCCTGTGAAGCTGCCCGCCGCATAGAGCGCTGGCCCGGCGCCATCGTCGAAGGTCTCCAGGGCTCGCACGCTGCCCGCCACGCCCACGCCGCTCGCCGTTTGGAGCGGGGCCCAGGCGCTGCCGTCCCATCGGGCGATGCCGTTGAGCGTTCGAGCCCCGCTTTGCACGAAGCCGCCGCCAGCGTACAGGGCGCCGTCGTGCGAAACGTGCAGGGCTCGGCAGGGATGCGAGAAC
The DNA here is from genome assembly GCA_030426395.1 of Phycisphaerae bacterium. Taxonomy (GTDB): domain Bacteria; phylum Planctomycetota; class Phycisphaerae; order Phycisphaerales; family UBA1924; genus JAHCJI01. Next base: position 6,159 of record JAUHYE010000097.1, on the reverse strand, counting down.
CCTTCGCCCATGCGTGCCCATTGGGCGCCATCCCACGCCGCAACATAGCCGACCGGGAGGCCGCCCGCCTGCGTGAATTCCCCGCCAGCGATGAGCGCGGGCCCGCCGCCATCGGCGTAGCTCGCGAGCGCCACGACCGTCTGGTTCATGCCCGAGCCGAGCTTTCGCCAGCGATCGCCGTCCCACGCGGCGACGCGCAGGGCCGCCGAGCGCCCGGCGCCGCGAAACTCGCCGCCAGCGTAGAGGTTCGGGCCATTGCCATCGTCGTGCACGGCCATCGCCAGCGGCGTCGCCTGCGGGCCGGTAAACGGCGGGGCCCAATCTTCGCCGTCGAACTGCGCGATGCCGGGCAGGAACACCTCGCCGCTGCGCGAGAACGAGCCCATGGCGTGGAGGTGTGGGCCGTCGGGCCCGTGGTAGGTGGCAAGGGTTGCCACCGTGTTCTGGAAGCCCGCGCCGACGCGATGCCACTCGCCCGTCCAGCGAGCCACGAAGTCGAAGCCGATCTCGCCGTCGGCCGCTCGGAAGCCACCGCCCATGTACAAGCCCGGCGCATCGCCATCGGACACGACCTGGAACGTCGCCACGCCGCCGTCCAGCCCGCCGCCGACGGGCGCCCACCGGGTGCCATCCCACCGCGCGAGGCCGGCCGCGGGCGTGCCGCTGGCCTGGCTGAAGCTGCCGCCGACGAAGAGCGCAGGCCCGGAACCATCGTCGTAGCTGGCGAGCGCATGAACCTCGTCGTTGACGCCGATATCGAGGTAGTCCCATGCGGCGCCGTCCCATCGTGCGATATTGTTCACGATCTCGTCGCCGGCGGTGACGAACCGGCCGCCGACGTAGAGCGACGGGCCGGTGCCGTCGTCGTGGACCGCCAGGGCGTTGGCGCGGCCGCTGAGGCCCTCGCCGAGCGGGCTCCAGCGAGATCCGTCCCACCTGGCGACGCGGTTGACCAGTTCGCCGCCAGCAGACAGGAACTCGCCGGCCACGAAGAGCGCCGGGCCCGTGCCGTCATCGAACACCGCCATCGCGTTCACACGACCATCCAGACCGTTGCCCAGCCGCGACCAACTGGTGCCGTCCCACCTGGCGATGTTGTTGGTGGGCCGGCCGTCGATCGGTCCGACCGAAGCGCCGTAATAGAGCGCCGGCCCCGCCCCGTCATCGAACGTGAGCATGGCCGTCGCGGCCTCGGGCTCGCCCCGCCCGAGCGCGGACCACGTCCGGCCATCCCAGACCGCCAGTCGTCGGATCGGCCGGGCGCCCACCTGGGAGAAGTTTCCCGAGACGAAGAACCCTGGTCCGGTGCCATCGTCGAACGTGACGCCGCTGAGGACGCTGCCGTCAATGTAGGGGAGGCTGAACAGCTCCGACGCCCAGCCTGGCTCGCAGTCCTGAGCGTGCGTCGTCGTTGCCAGGCACGCCGCAAGCGCGGTCGACAGTATGGCAATGGTCTGGGAAATAGACATCGAAGAAGCTCCTGCGCGGGGTGGGTTCATGGACAGCCGCTCGAGAACGCGCTCTGGAAGGCTAGGAAATCAAAAAGTGTCAATGCGCCGTCGCCGTCGAGGTCGGCCCGCGCCTCGGCCAGGTCGAACGCGGATTGGAAGGCCAGGAAATCAAACAGGGTGAGCGCCCCGTCGCCGTCGAAGTCGGCCACGCACGGCGTCGGCTGGCAGCCGAAGCGGCCGATGGCCATCGACTGCCGGGTTCCGATCTGGTTGAACTCACCGCCGGCATACAACGCCAGCCCGCCGCCGTCGTCGTGGAGCTCCAGGGCGTGGATGGTGTTGTTGGGGCCGGCGGGGAAGAGCTCGTACAGGTACGGATACCAGTACGCGATGCGCTCGCGCTGGAACGCGCCCGGCTCGGTAAAGCTGCCCGCCACGACCAGCGCGGGGATCACGCCGTTGTCCCAGGCGATCATGTCGCGGACGACCGGGCCGTCCCCATCGCCCACGCCACCGCCCAGGCGGGTCCAACTCGAGCCGCTCCAGCGGGCCAGGTTGATCGCCTGGCTGCCTCCGGCAGCGCTGAACTGGCCGCCGACGAACAGGGCCGTGCCGTTGCCGTCATCGAAGACCTCCATCGTGGAGATCAGCCCGCTCACGCCCGTCCCCAGTCGCGACCAGGTCGTCCCGTCCCACCGTCCCACGTTGACCACGTCGGCGTCGCCGATGGCCGTGAACAGGCCGCCCGCGTAGAGCGCCGGGCCCGATCCATCATCAAAGACGGCCAGGGCGTGGACGGGCCCGTTCGCGCCCGCGTCCACCGGGCTCCATTGCAGCCCGTCCCATCGGGCAACTCGGGCGATCGGATCGCCGCCCGACTGCGTGAAGTCGCCCGCGGCGTACAGCGTCGGGCCGGTGCCGTCGTCGAAGACGGCCAGCGCTCGCACAAGGCCGTTCAATCCCGCGCCCAGCGCGGTCCAGCTTGACCCGTTCCAACGGGCGATGTTCAGCGCGGGAGCGCCGTCGGCTGTCTGGAACTCGCCCGCGGCAACGATGAGAGAGCCCGAGCCATCGTCGTGCTCGATGACGGCGTGCACCGGCCCGTCGAAGCCCCCGCCGAGCGACTCCCACAAGCCGTCGCGAAGGCCGGCGATGTTGTTGGTCCGCACGCTGCCGGCGAACTCGAAGTCTCCCCCGGCGACCAGCAGCGGCCCGCTCGCGTCTCGGGTCGAGAGCAACTCGTAGATCTTGGCGTCGCCCGACAAGCCCTCGATGAGCGTGTGCCAGCGGCTGGCTTGCCATCGAGCGATGCTGGCAGCGCCGGTTTCGCCCGCACGGCGGAACTGGCCGGCCGCGTACAGGGCGGGGCCATCACCCAGATCGAAGCTCTCGAATGCGTACACCCGGTCGTCCACGCCCGAGCCGACTGCAAACCAGAAACGCCCGTCCCACTCGGCAACGCGTGTGGGCCGAGCGCCGCCCGATTCGAGGAAGTCGCCGCCCGCGAAGAGCCGCGGCCCAGCGCCATCATCGTGCACGTGCAGGGCGGACACGTCATCATTGAGCCCCGGGCCAAGCGGCGCCCACGAGGAACCATCCCAACTCGCGATGTTGGACGCCGACACGCCGCCGGCTTGGGCGAACCGGCCACCGGCATAGAGCCGCGGCCCAGCGCCGCCGTCGAACACGGCCAGGGCGTTGATGCCGCCATCGACGCCAAGACCAACTGCCGACCAATCCAAGCCGTCCCACTTCGCGATGGACTGAACGGAAACGCCGCCCGCCGAGTCGAAGCCGCCGGCGGCGAACAGCGCCGGGCCGCTGCCGTCATCGAACACCGCCAGATCGTTCGGGCCGCCATTCTCGATCCCGTCGCCCAGGCCCGACCACGCGGCGCCGTCCCACTTGGCGATTCTGTTCATGGGTACGCCGCTGGAGCGGCTGAACTGCCCGCCGGCGTACAGGGCCGGGCCGAAGCCGTCGTCGAACACGGCCAGGCAATCGACCTGATTGTTGAGGCCGCCTTCCATGCGAGTCCATGTCGTGCCATCCCACGCCGCGATGTTGGCCGCCGGGGATCCGCCCGCGCTCGAGAAGTCGCCCGCCGCGATCAGCCGGGTGCCCGACCCACCGTCGTACAAGTCAAGCGCGTTCACGTCGGTGAAGGTCCATTCACCCCCGACGGTCGACCACACGTGACCATCCCACCTGGCCAGCCCTCGAAACACGGTATCACCGGGGAGTTGGAAACTGCCTCCTACGTACAGAGCCGGACCGGAGCCATCGTCCCAGACCAGCATGTCGCGGACCACGCCGGTCAGCCCGGATACCAGGAAGTCCGCGTGCTCCCACGTGCGCTCACACTCCTGGGCGGCCGCGGCAGGGGCCAAAAAAGCTGCGAGGCACGGGGCCACGAGCAGCAGCACCCACTGGTGGAAGCGTCGCATCGGATTCGTCATGCTGTGTCTCACGGGCACCCCGCATCAAACTCGTTGGAGAACAGGAGGAAGTCGAACAACGTGAAGCGACCATCGCTGTCGAAGTCGGCACGTGGATCGCCCACGTGGAAACTGTTGGAAAACTCAAGGAAGTCGAACAGCGTGAGTGCGCCGTCGCCGTCGAAGTCTGCAACACACACTCCCGGGCAGCCCTTCCACACCGCCGTGTAGTCCGTGGGCGAACCCGAGGACTGCGTGAACCGACCCCCGGCGATCAACCGATCGCCCTCCCCGGCATCGAAGGCGGCCAACGCCCACACGTCGCTGCCCGTGTGCGTACCAAGCCCGATGCCGGTCGCCGTGGGCATCGGTTCCCATCGAGATCCGTCCCATCGGGCGATGTTGCCCGCGGCGATGCCGCCGGCCGTCTGGAACAGGCCGCCAACGTACAACTTCGAGCCCGAACCGTCGTCGAACGACAACAGGGCGTTCACGGCGACCGATCCCACACCGATGCCCAGCGGGCTGGCCAGCGGCTCCCAGTCGGTCCCGTCCCAGCGTGCTACACGATTGACTACCTTGCCGCCGGCAAGATCGAACTGGCCGCCGACGTACAGGGCGTTGCCCCGACCATCGTCGTGGACTTCGAGCACGAATCCATCCTGGCCGCCCGAATCCGATCGGTCCAGACCCTCGCCCATGCTTCCTTCGAGCAAGGTCCAGGCCGACCCGTCCCATCTCACGATGCGTTTGGCATCTATCTCCCCGACGGTGTTGAAGCTTCCGGTGACGAACAGGGCCGGGCCCGTCCCATCATCGAACACGGCCATGTCCGACACGTAATCGTTCATGCCCGCAACGCCGTCGACCTCGAGCGGTTGCCAGGCGGCGCCGTCCCATCGCGCGATGTTGTTCAAGGGAGTTTGCGTCGACGTGGCGAAGTCTCCGCCGGCATAGAGCGCCGGACCGGTGCCATCGTCGAACACTGCCAGGGCCACCACGGGGCCGTTGAGGCCAGCGCCAAGCGGTTCCCATTGCTCACCAGTCCAGCGTGCCACGTTCTGCGCGGCGAGTTCCCCCGCACGAGAAAACACGCCGCCGACGTAGAGCGCAGGCCCGGCGCCATCATCGAAGACCGCCAGCGATCGGACGATACCTTCCACACCGTCGACGTTGTTCTCCTTGACACTGCTCCAGACACGGCCATCCCAGCGCGCGACGCCGCGTGAGGGTTCGGCGCCGCCGATTTCGAAGTCTCCACCGGCGAACAGCCGAGGCCCCCGGCCTTCATCGAAAACCGTTATCGCGGCAACGGCGTCGTTGAGCGAGGTCTGGAACACCTTCTCGGAACCCCATTGGCTCCCGTTCCACCGCGCCAGGTTGCGCACGACTTCACCGCCCGCGCGATCACTCGTGCCCACAACGAACACGTCTGCGCCGGCCCCGTCGTCATGAACCACCATGTCCTCCACGATCGCGGCGCCCGGGGTCTTGTCAAGGCCGCTGCCCATGGGCGACCACCCGGCCGCGGTCCACCGCGCCACGCTCGCGGCCGGCTCGCCGCCCGCGCGGATGAAATTGCCGCCGACGATGAGCGTGGGCACGCCGTCTTCTTCGTATGCCTGAAGCGAGTACACCTCGCCGTAGACGCCAAACTCGGTGACCGTTCCGAACCCAGACCATGCCATCCCGTCCCAGCGAGCGATATTCTCGACCAGCACGCCCGACATCCTCTGGAACTCGCCGCCGGCGTACAGGGCCGGGCCGTCGCCGTCGTCGAAGACCTCGAGTGTCTCGACATCACCCGCTGTTCCGGAGCCAACGGCGGACCAGTTCAGGCCATCCCAGCACGCGATGCTCATCGCCGACACGTCTCCGGCGTGCGTGAAACTGCCGCCGACATAGAGCCGTGGTCCCGAGCCGCCGTCGAAGACCTCGAGCGCCGAGACGCGGACATTCCCCGCGCTGGTCAGCCCCGTACCCATGGGTTCCCACTGCGAGCCGTTCCATCGCGCGATGTTGTTCACGCGCTGGCCATCGATCGAATCGAAGTCGCCAGCGGCGATCAGCTTGGGCCCCGATCCGTCATCGAACACGGCCAATTCGGTCACGCGGCCATCGATCCCATCGGCCAGGGGCGACCACTGGCTTCCATCCCACTTGGCGATGCTCCGAGCCGGCACGCCACCGGCCATGGCGAATCCCCCGCCGATGTACAGCGCCGGGCCGGTGCCGTCATCGAAGATGATCGTGGCATTGACCTCGCCCGA
>JAUHYE010000096.1 GCA_030426395.1 Phycisphaerae bacterium | reverse complement strand
CGCACCGTGATGCATCGCGCGTGGGCCATCGTGCTGCTCGCCGCTTCCTGCGCGGCCGCGCACCCGACGCTCCAGACCTACGTCGTCATCGACGCGTCACGCGACGCCGATGGTGGGGTGGTCGAGGTCCGCGTGACCCACGACGTCCCCGCGTACGCCCTCAACTCGACGTCGGCCGAGGTGCTCGACTGGCAGATGTACGAATTGCTCGAAGGCCCCGATGAAGCCCTTGAGGCGGCCCTGATCGATGCGCGAGAACGCTTCGAGTCGGGCTTCTGGCTCCTGGCCGACGGCGAGCGGATCGAGTACCAACTCGTGCACGCTCCGGCCCTCGAAGACGTGCAGGCATGGAAGGCCGACAACCCGACCTGGAGGCTGCCCCTGGCGATGCGGTTCGTGCTGAGGGCCCGCCTGCCCGAGTGCGCGAGCGAACTGGCCGTCCGAGCACCGCACGTGCTCGACGAGGTATTCATCGTCTTCAACCGGCCCGAGGCCGAGGAGCGGTACGTCACCGCCGGCGTGGCCGAGGTCTCGGTCGGTCTTGACGTTTCGATGCTCAGCCAGCCGGTGGTTCCCGTGGCCGCACCTGCTCCGCCAATCGAAGCGCCCACGCCGCCCTCACGCGGCGGCTTGATCGGAGCGATCGCCGCCATCGCCCTTCTGCTCACCGCCCGGGCGTTCCTGTGGGCAAGAGCCCGGCCAGGTTCGGGCGTATGATCCCGACCCTTGCCGGAGTGGCGGAATTGGCAGACGCGGTGGATTCAAAATCCACTTCTGGAGACAGAGTGGGGGTTCGAGTCCCCCCTCCGGCATTTGGACTCTGCGACCAACCCAGATCCTGATCCGCCCCGACGGTCACCGAGCGGGTGGGTGGATGACCTGGGCAATCGCATCCAGCGGCTGATCCTTTCCCTCAACGAAGAACGCCAACGCCTCAAGGGACAGAAGCCCGTTTCTGCCACCGACCAGATCCTGCGCGGCATCATCATCGTCTCGATCGCGGCCATCGGCATCTTGCTGGTGCGTTATGTCATCTCGCTGAGCACAACGGTCCGTGCCGTTTTGCAGGTCTGCTTTTTCTGCTTTCAGCTCGGCCTGATCACGTGGTTCGTCGCCAGTTTCATCCGGCGACGAATGCCCTCGATCCAGATCCCAAAGCGGCTCGCTCGCGGAGAGTGCCCGGGCTGCCTGTACGATCTCGCTGGCCTGCCCCCCGAGCGCATCGAGACAATCGAGCGGGCCGTCCGCTGCCCCGAATGCGGGGCCGTCTGGCGGGCCGCACGCATCGGGCGTTCCGTTCCACGCGTGGGGCCCCCTTGAGCCCGCGTCCGGTGGCGCCCCGCACGCGTTCGCCCCGCCCACGAACGCGTTCTGGATACCCGGAAACGCTTTCCCGACACTCGGGACAGCGTTTCCGAGCGCCGGGACCGCGTTTGCGAGTGCCTGGAACACGTTCAACCGGTCTTGGGACGCGTGCGCGGGGCCGCGGGACGCTCGGGGAGGTCTGCTGGGTGGCCGGTGAGCCGCGTGTGGGAGCCCCTGGGGTCTATTTGCGGCTAGAGGGGGGTGGCGAGGTGCCGAGTGGGCCTCGGGCGGGCGGGCACGAAAAAACCGGCACTTGCGTGCCGGTTATTCAGTGCGGACGAGAGGAGTCGAACCTCCACGGGATTTTACTCCCACTAGGACCTGAACCTAGCGCGTCTGCCAATTCCGCCACATCCGCAGCGTGGTGGGGAGTATATGGCCGCTGCCGGCCTCCGAGCAACCGTCGCGACCGGTCCCTCGCGGTCCGATGCGGCGTCGAACTCCCCGTGTGGCCTACCGCTTGCCCTTGCCCTGCTCCTTGGCCTGGGCGAGTTCCACGTACTTCTGCAGCACCTTCGAGCGGATCTCCTTGGCCAGGTCGGGGTTCTCGCGGATGAACTGCTTGGAGTTCTCGCGGCCCTGGCCCAGGCGGACCTCGCCGTAGCTGAACCACGCGCCGCTCTTGTCGACGACCTTGTACTCCACGCCCAGGTCGATCAGGTCGCCCGAGATGCTGATGCCCTCGTTAAACATGATGTCGAACTCGGTCTGTCGGAAGGGCGGGGCCACCTTGTTCTTGACCACCTTGGCGCGCACGCGGTTGCCCACGGCCTCGTCGCCCTCCTTGATCGAGCCGATGCGGCGGATGTCGATGCGCACCGAGCTGTAGAACTTGAGGGCCCGGCCGCCCGGCGTGGTCTCGGGGCTGCCGAACATCACGCCGATCTTCTCGCGGATCTGGTTGATGAAGATGACCGTGCAGTTGCTGCGGGCGATGATGCCGGTGAGCTTGCGCATGGCCTGGCTCATCAGGCGGGCCTGCAGGCCCACGTGGCTGTCGCCCATCTCGCCCTCGATCTCGGCACGCGGGATCAACGCCGCCACCGAGTCGACCACGATCACGTCCACCGCGTTCGAGCGCACGAGAAGCTCGCAGATCTCCAGCGCCTGCTCGCCCGTGTCGGGCTGGCTCACCAGCAGGTCGTCGATGTTCACGCCCAGGCGGCGGGCCCACGATGGGTCGAGCGCGTGCTCGGCGTCGATGAACGCGGCCACGCCGCCGTCCTTCTGCGCGTGGGCGGCCACGGTCAGCGCCAGCGTCGTCTTGCCGCTGGACTCCGGGCCGTACACCTCCACGATGCGGCCGCGCGGGATGCCCTTGCCGCCCAGCGCGAGGTCGAGCGAGAGGGCGCCGGTGCTGATGCCCGGGATGTTGAGGATGGCGTTCTCGTCCAGGCGCATGATCGCGCCCTTGCCGAAGTTGCGCTCGATCTGCCCGACGGCCAGGTTGAGCGCCTTGGCCTTCTCGGGATTCGGTTCGGGCTTATTGGCTTGGGGGGCGGGAGCGGTGGGGGCGCTCTTTTCGGGAGCCTTTGTGTCACCCTTCTCGGGGGCGACGACCTCGACCGCGCCGTTGGACTTGTTGTCCGTCTTGGCGCTGGGGGACTTCTCGGCGACCGCGGAACCGGCAGAACCCTTCGTGCGTGCCATGGGGCACCTCCAATTGTCTTCGGCGTGCCGTGGCCTGCTGGGGAAGCCTGTTCCCGAGCCGGGCGTCACACCGCTGCAGCGCGTGTTGCCCGGGCTCTGGTCCACCATGACCGAGAGGCGTCGGGAGCCGGGGGCGGCGCTGGTCGCGTGCCCGGCCGGCCGAGTGTACCAGAGCCCGAACAGGCCGTCAAGTGTTCGGGGTGTGGTCTGTGAAATAATTTCTTGTGAGCGGTCCGCCGCGGCTTCTATGCTGCCCGTGCCCCGCCTCGGCCCTGGAGACCCGCCCCCATGCCCGAATCCGTGACCATCGACGGCCCGTGCCCCCTGACGGCCTACATCGTGAGCGACGACCGGGGCTGGTCGATCGAGCCGGCCGGGCCCACCCGCGACTGGATGGACAAGACGCCCGGCAAGGGGGCCTACCGCTGCCTGCCGCTGGCGATGGCCAACCAGGGCGGCTGGGTCATCCCATGCCCCGCCACGGTCTCGATGCGGTGGAACGGCAAGGACTCGCCCGACGGGCTCACCATCAAGGTGCACGACGGGCCCGGCCACATCGACCAATTCATCGTGAGCCACTTCGGCAGCGGCATCGTGACGTTCCGCCTGCCCTGGCTCTTCCGCACGCCGCCGAAGATCGGCCTGCTCGTGCGCGGCGCGACCAATTACCCAAAGGACTTCGCCGTGCCGCTCGACGGCCTGGTCGAGACCGACTGGTCGCCCAGCACCTTCACGATGAACTGGAAGATCATGAAGCGCGGGACCGAGGTGTGGTTCAAAAAGGGCGAGCCCATCTGCATGATCATGCCCTACCCGCTGGCGCTGCTCGAGTGGAGCGAGCCCAAGGCCGTGCCGGTGCACGAGGCGCCGCAGGTGCAGCAGGCCTACACCGCCTGGGCCGACTCACGCTCTCAAGCCATCACCCGCCACCAGGGCGGCACGGATACATGGCAGAAGGACTACATGAAGGGCCAGACGGCCGGGGGCGTGGTGGCCCCCGACCATCATCGGACGCGGTTGAAGCTCAAGGGCTTCAACACAGGCTGATTACTCGCACCCCGCGTCGAAGGCGTTCTGGAAGCACAGGAAGTCGAAGAGGTCCAGCGCGCCGTCTTCGGTGCAGTCCGCCGCAAGATCGCCCGCGTCGAAGGCGTTCTGGAAGGCGAGGAAGTCAAAGATGGTGAGGGCGCCATCTTCGTCGAAATCGGCCACACACGGGGCGGGCTGGCGGCCAAAAACGACAAAGGTCCGCCCAGCCGCAAACGGAGTCAGCATGGCATCTCCGCGTGAGCCGATGAGCACGTCCTCGACACCGTCGCCGTTCATATCGCCGGTTGATACCGAAACGCCGGCCGCGGCGTAGAACCCCGCATCGACGAACGCGGCATCGACTTGACCGTCGAGGTCGGCGGAGATCAACGTGGACGGGAAGGGAGACGCCGCGCTGCGTCCGTACACGACGTATATCTCGCCCCCGCGATATGAGTCGTCCCGCCATGCCCCTTGGGCGCCGATAATGAGGTCCGCAACACCATCGCCGTTCACGTCTCCGCTCGCGAGCGATGTCCCTACGTTGTCGGCCCAACCACCGCTTGACGGCCGCGTACCGTCGAAACGAAAGCCCCCGAGACTCGGAATGTCGTTCGCCGCAATAGCGGCGGGAAAGGACGCTCCGCTCGAAGTATCTCGACCGAAGAGCACGTACGTCGTGCCGGCCTGATATCGATCGCCCGGCGAGGCGGCTGGCGCTCCCAAGGCAAGGTCGGCCAAGCCGTCGCCATTGACATCGCCCAGTGCAGCGTCGGCAGCGCCCAACTGGTACCCAAAGGACAGCGGTCCGCCGGTGGCGCCATCAATACGGAATCCGTCAGTTCCTTGGAGCGTGTCGAGTTCGATCGTGCCCGAGAGACCGCCGGGCTTGCCGAAGACGACAAAGGCCGTTCCGACGCCAGAATGCCCGTTGCGCGGCGCGAAGCGGACGAGGGCAAGCAGATCATCGAGATCATCGCCGTTGATGTCGCCGGCTCGGGACAATCGCAGTTGAGCCCCGCCTGCCATCTCTGCGGATTCCACGACGAACCCCGCCGCCGATGGCAGCGTCGCGAGATCGATCGGCAAGTCGAAGCCGTCCGACCGACCGAACACAACATACCCGCGCGACATTCGTGGTTCAGACAACGGGTTGGGTGTGATGCCAATATCGGCGATGCCGTCATTGTTCACGTCGCCCACGCTGGAGATGGAGTAGCCTGCACGCGCCTCCACGGCCCCGTAGATAGGGAGCGCTTGAGGCAAGGTCAGGGCGTCAAGATCGATGCTCGCCGGGAGAGATGAGCCGGGCTGGGGCCCGAACACGATGAATGCGACGCCGGAGAACTGTCGGCCGTCGTAGGTAGCGAGCGTCGCCCCAATCCCGAAATCGTTAACGCCATCACCGTTCACGTCTCCCAAGCCCGCGACCGATGTCTTGCTGCGGTCGACCGCGGGGCAAAACGTCGGCGCGATACCGGGGATTCGCACACCCATGTCGGGCGAGAGCGAACCAATCGAGACGAGCGGAGTCGCTCCGGATCCCAAACCAAACACGACGTGCGCGCGGCCGATCGTGCCAGCGTCGCAGGAGCCGATCGAGCCGATCAGGGCTTCGTCGAGCCCGTCACCGTTGATATCGACGATCGTGGCGACCGAAGCGCCGGCTTCTTCCAGGGTCAAGCCTCCATCGATGGCCCACCCAAGCGTGCCGTCGCCCCCGCCTGTGGGCAGCAGCGACTGCAAGGAAAACTCGGCTGGAAAAGGGTCTTGCAGGCTTTGGGCCGATGCGCTGAGTGATGACCCGGCGATGACCAGAAGCGTTGTGGTCTCTCTCATAGAACTTCTCCGTAGGACCAACGATTCATGTGGTCCGGCCATCTCTTACTCGCACCCCGCGTCGAAGGCGTTCTGGAAGCACAGGAAGTCGAAGATGGTCAGGCTGCCGTCCTCATCGCAATCGGCGATCAGATCCCCGGCGTCGAAGGCGTTCTGGAAGCCAAGGAAGTCGAAGATGGTGAGGCTGCCATCCTCGTCGAAGTCGGGGTAGCACGTGTCGCCCGCGCAGCCATGGCGGCGGACGATGCCGCGCACGTCCACGGCCGGATCGCCGACCAGCGTGAAGTTGCCACCGACGTAGAGGTCACCCTCCCACACGTGCAGGCCGAAGGCGCTGGCAAAGGTGCCGCTGGTGGCCGGCTGGCTGGCGATGCCGCCGTCGACGGGCACCCACTGGTCGTCCACGAGCCTGGCGACGTAGCCGATGTCGGGCACGGCCGTGCCGGCGACGTACAGGGCCGGGCCGCTACCGTCATCCCAAACCTGAAGGTCCGTCACGCGTCCGCCAAACTCTTGGCCCACAGCCGACCACGACGCGCCGTCCCACTTGTACACGCTGGCGAATGGCACGCCCGAGATCCGGACGCCGCTGCCCATGCCGACGTACAGCGCCGGACCGGCGCCGTCGTCGAAGACGGTCATGGCGGCCACCTGCGACACTGGGGTCGAGGAAATCAGGCCCGGGCCGACGGCTTCCCAGGAGGTGCCGTCGAAGCGTCCGAGCATGCTGGTGCCCGGGGCGCCACCGATGCTGTCGAACCGGCCGCCGGCGTACAGAGCCGGACCGTTGCCGTCGTCGAACATCTCAACGGCGAAGACGGTGGGGCTGAAGGTTCCGACGATGCCGGTGCCGTCGCCGACGGGAAGCCACTCGTCGCCGTCCCACTGGGCGATGTCCGCGGCGGCAACGCCGCCGATGGTGGGCCAGGCGCCACCGATGATGAGGTTCTCGCCGTCGCCCACGTCGCCGGTGGTCATCGACCAGATGCTCTGTGGCGCGGGTAGGGCGGCGTTCATCGAGACCCACTCCTGACCGCTCCATGCCGCGATCGAACGCGTGTCGGCCACGCCGCCCGCGCTGGCGAAGAAGCCGGCGACGACCAGGCGCTCCTCGCCGAACACCTCGAAGGGCATGATGCTGGTGAGGAAGCCGTTGGTGCTGCCCGTGCTGAGCGCGGGCGTGCCGACGCGCGACCATGTGTCGGTGTCGCGGTCCCACTGGGCCAGGATGGTCGTGCCCGCGACGCCGGTGATGCCGTTGAACGAGCCGCCGACGTAGAGGCGCTCGCCGGTGCCGTCGTCCCAGTTCATCATGGGCTGGACGTAACCGCTGCTGATGCCGGGGTTGCCGACCTGCCCATCCCAGAACGGATCGCACTGTGCAAGGGCGTTCGCGGTCAATGCGGCGGGAAGGACCATCGCGGACACAAACATCGTGGTGTGAGGCTTCATCGTTTTTCTCCCCTTCTCGGGTCGTTCTCGTTCTTCTCCCGAGACAGTGTAAACGCAACTCGGGAAATCGGTGCCAGGAAATGCGGATGGGGCCGGGAAGTTCCTGGCGCAAAAACAGCCCGGGCGTGCGAGCCCGGGCTGAGTGGGGTGCAATTATCGGGTTCTACGGGGGCTCTTACGGGCAGCCCGCGTCGAACGCGTTTTGGAAGCACAGGAAGTCGAACAGCGTCAGGCTGCCGTCCTCGTCGCAGTCGGCGGCCAGATCGCCGGCGTCGAAGGCGTTCTGGAAGCCCAGGAAGTCGAAGATGGTCAGTTCGCCATCACCGTCGAAGTCGGCGTAGCACGTGTCGGCGTCGCAGCCGCGACGCACGATGCCGCTGGCGGCCTGGCCATCAACGGTCATGAAGCTGCCACCGACGTACAGGTCGCCGTTCCATGCGCCCAGGCCGAAGGCCGAGCCGCCATCGACGCCGCCGTCGACGGTGACCCAGGTGTCGCCCTCGAGGCGAGCGAGCCGGCCCAGGTCGGTGCTGCTGGTGGTCATGTACAACGCCGGGCCACTGCCATCGTCCCACACGAACAGGTCGGTGACGATGCCGGTGAAGTCCTGGCCGACGCCCGACCACGAGGTGCCGTCCCACTTGTACACGTCGGCCATGTCCGACGTGCTGGCGGCGAAGAAGCTGCGGCCGCCGACATACAAGGCCGGGCCGTTGCCGTCATCGAAGACCGCGAGCTGGCCGGCATCGCCGACCGGCGACGTCGGCACCAGGCCGGCCTCGACCAGCTCCCAGTTGCCGTCGCGGAAGCGCGCCAGCAGCGGGATGTTCTGGCCGCCGATGTCCCTGAAGCGCCCGCCGGCGTACAACGCGGGACCGGTGCCATCGTCGTAGATGACGGTGCCGAAGACGGTGCCGGCGAAGGGATCGGCTCCCGGATCGCCAACGGCCGACCAGTTCTCGCCGTCCCATTGGGCCACGCCGCTGGCGGGCACGCCGGAGATGCTGTCGAAAGCGCCGCCGACAAACAGGCGCTCGCCGTCACCCAGGTCGCCCTTGGTCATGGCCCAGATCGCATCGAACAGGGCAAAGTCGGGCGCCATCGACAGCCACTGTGAGCCGTCCCATGCCGCGAGGGACATCGAGTCCGACAGCCCGCCGGCGCTGGCGAAGAAGCCGCCGACGATCAGGGCGTCCGTGCCGCCCACATCGAAGCTCTCGAAGCTAGTGACGAACGCGTTGGACGTGCCGGCGTCGATGCTCACATCGCCCAGACCACTCCAGTCGCTGCCGTCCCATTGGGCGACGTACCCGGTGTTGTCCGCACCACCAATGCTGGTGAACGAACCGCCGGCGTACAGGGCGCCATCCCATGGGAAGATGGGCTGGACGTAGCCGTCCGAGACGCCCGGGTTGCCGATGGCGTAGTCCCACGCGGGCTCGCACTGACCCATGGCGGCGGCGGCCGTGGCGGCCACGCCGGCGGCGGCGATGAGGCGGGACGAAAGCGTGTTCTTCTGAATCTGCAAAGGTCTCTCCTTGTTGAGAAGGGAATGGGGGAAAAAGCGGCTCAACCCCAGAGTGCGCCAACCCAACATTGCTGGCAAACCGGAAACTCTCCTCCGTCCGGTAATAGCTAGCATGTGGCGTTCACCGGCAAAACTGCCGGTCGAACCGGGGGCGCACTGGCCCCTTCGCGGCCAAGCGCCGATGGATCCGTAAGCCGGGCGACAATCCGCCATTGAGGGAGAATCACCATGGAAGCATCCGCCAGCGCGAACGGCTCGACGGCCATCGATGGCCCGAACACCGTGCGCGAAACCTGCCAGGGGATCCTGGTCATCACGCTCAAGGGACCCTCGCTAAGCGAAGGAGACGCTGGTGCCGTGCTCGCCGAGGTGACCGGCGACGTCGCCAATGCCAAGGGCCGTGTGCTGCTGGACATGAGCAAGATCGAGTACATGTCCAGCGCTGGCATATCCATGCTCGTCCAACTCCGCGAGGCATGCGTGAACGAGGGCGGCTCGCTGGCAATGTGCGGCCTGGCAGCGCCGATCGCCGGTGTGCTGAAGACAACACGCGTGGATCGGCTCTTCAAGATCTCGCCCACGCGCGAGAAAGCACTCGCGAAGCTGGGCGATTGAGGCAAAAGAGAAAACGAAATTGATCGCTTAGCGGCGGCCCGAGATGCGCCCGCCAAGGCGCTTGGGCGGCAGCTTCGTCGGCACCACGCCGCCGGGGAATTTCTTCTCGTCGCTACCCTGCGGCAAGACCTTGCCCTGACGCTGGAGCGTGCGTTGCTTCGAGCGTTCCTCGCGGGCGGCCTCCTGCTCGCGACGCTCACGCACCGCCGCGGGCTCGGGCCCGGGCTTGAAGTCCGGGTAGTCCATGAACGGGATGTGCGTGTTGATCCGGTTCTCGATCTCAGTGAGCAACGCGCCTTGCTCGGGCGTCACCAGGCTCCACGCCACGCCGCCGCGCCCCGCCCGCGCCGTACGGCCGATGCGGTGGATGTAGAGGTCCGGGTCTTCGGGCAGGTCGTAGTTGATGACGTGGCTGATGCCCTCGACGTCGATGCCTCGGCTGGCCAGGTCACTGGCGATGAGCACACCGAGTTCGCCAGTGCGAAGCCGGCTCATGACGCTGTTGCGGCGGCTCTGGCGCATGTCGCCGTGGATGGCCACAGCATCGATGCCCTTGTCGCGCAGCAGCTTCTCGAGGTCATCCACCACCCGCTTCAGGCGGCAGAAGACCACCGTCAGCGCGGGCTCCTCGTGCGTCAGCAGGTGCACCAGCAGCCGCTTCTTGTCCCACGGCTGCACGGTGAGGTAGTGTTGCTCGACGACGCTCACGGTGAGCGAGCCGGCCGAGGCGACCAGCTTCTCGGGGTTGTTCATGTACTGCCGCGCGAGCTTCTCGATCTCCTCGGTCAGCGTGGCCGAGACGAAGATCGTCTGCCGATCCTTAGGGCAGGCGCTCATGATGCGGCGGATGTCCTCGCGGAAGCCGATGTCCAGCATCCGGTCGACCTCGTCGAGGATCGCCACCTGGATCTTGTCGAAGCGCAGGTACCCCCGCCGCTCCATGTCCATGACGCGGCCCGGCGTGCCCACGATGATCTCGGGCTTCTGGGCCAGCCGCTTGGCCTGCTTCTCGATCGGGTCGCCGCCGTAGATCGCCACGACCTTGAGCCCGCTGTGCTTGCCAAGGGTCTGGAGCTCGCTGGTGATCTGCAAAGCCAGCTCGCGCGTCGGCGCCAGCACCAGGCCCGCGAACGCGTCGCCCGGGTCGATCAGCGACAACAGCGGCAGGCCGAACGCGGCGGTCTTGCCCGTGCCGGTCTTGGCCTGGCCCAGCACGTCCTTGCCCGTAAGGGCGACGGGGATGAGCATCGACTGGATCATCGTCGGGTTGACGAATCCCTCGTCGTCGACGCCGTCGAGCACGTCCTCGACCAGGTCGAAGTCGTCGAACGTGACGCTCATGTCGAAGATGGTCTCGTCGCGCTCGGGCTTGTCGCCCTTCTTTGAGCCGCCGCGGCGCGTGGCGCTCCCGCTGGGCTTGCTTCCGCCCTGCTTGGGCCTGTCAGGCCTGGTGCTGCCGGGCGAGCTCTTGGCGGTCTTCTTCTTGCTTGTCTTCTTGGACGGGGGCAGGGGTCGTTCCTCTCCGGCTTGGGCCCTCTGGTCCGTTGCCGGTGGGCCCAGCCGAGTGTTGCTCGGGGCGCCGTTGGCCCGGGCGAAGCGTGCTCCGCCCGGGGCCTGCGGCCGAATTCGAGCTGCCCGGTCGCGCGTGCGCTCGGGCGGGTGCCGGTCCGTTGCGAAGCGTTCGGGGCTCGTTGCGGCGCGCGAACCGGTGGACGCGCCAGAGCCGGAGACTGGTGACCGATCAGCTCGCCGAGATGGCCTTGACCTTCGTGCGGGTGACCTTGCTGCGGCCGGCGGCCTTGGCGGGCGCCTTGCGCGTGGTCTTCTTGCCCGAGGTCTTGGCGACCTTCTTGCTGGTCTTCTTGGTGGTCTTCTTCGTCGTTGTCTTGGCGACCTTGGCGGCGGCCGGGGCCGACTTCTTGGTCGTCTTCTTCGACGTTTTCTTGGTGGTCTTCTTGGTCGTGGCGCTCGCGCCAGCCTTCTTCGTGGTCTTCTTGGCCATTGGTGTCCTCTGCGCGGCGTTGGCCGCGGGCACGGTTCGCCCTCCCACTGAGGGCGTGAATGCTAGCACCGACTATCGGCTCGTTACGCCTCGGGCCGGCGGAAGAACATCGAACCGAAGGTGTAGCGGGCCTCGGGGTGCTTGCGATTGAGGGCGTAACGATCGCCGGTGTCGATGAAATCGCCCCCGACCAGGGGCAAACCGATCAGACTACCGAGCGTGTGCGCGTCCTCCATCGTCCGCATCGGGGCCTCCATCGGCCCGTGCTCGCCGAAGTCGAACGTGATGCACAGCATGCCCCCGGGCCGCACCAACTTGCCCATGCGGCTGGCCACGCGCTCCTGCTCGGGCGGCAAAATATGCTCGATCACGCTGAAGCAGTACACGCGATCGAACCCCGCCTCGGGCGCGCCCAGATCCGCCGCGCTGGGGTCTTCCTGCCCCAGATTCGTGGTCCGGCAGTCCAGGTCCAGCTTCTGCCGCCGGGCCGCGTCCATGCTCTGCTGGGTCATCGTGGGGTCGATGTCCAGGCACACCACGCGGTCGCCCAGGCTGCCCAGATAAAAGATCGGCAGGGTCATCGCGCCGCCCACGTCCAGGCAGTGCAACGTGCGGCCGGCATCGCGCGAGGGCCCGCTGGCGGCGGTGAGCGCCAGCCCCCGGCTGTACTCCCACATCTTGTGGGGTCGCACGTACCACCGCTTCTTCACCGCCCCGTTCACGCCCAGGGGCTCGCCCTTGAGGCGCCAGCGGAGCACCCACTTCTTCATGTCCGCGATGGTGGGGGCCACGCGCGGGTCCTTCGCGTCGTCGTATTGCAGGGTCTTGTTGACCCCGCTCATGTCGATGGTCGGGCTGGTGCTGGGCGACGTCATGGTGGAAGCCTGGGTCACTCGGTCTCGCTCCTTTGCTCGCGCTTGCTTCGGCGAAACTCGTCCTGAAGCTCCAGCATGCACACGTACTTCATGAGGGTATAAGCCGCCATCGCTCCCGCGGCGGCCCAGCCGCGCGTGCCGTCTTTGTAGCCCCGCCTGAAGATCGCCTGCCGCACGAACGCCTGCGGCGGCGAGGTCGCCAGCTTCCAGGCGCTGGCCCGCTTGCCCCGCTCGTGCAGCCCCTTGGCCATCAGCTCGGCGTGCCCCACGTGCTTGCGCATCAGGTCGGCGAAGCTGGCGAAGCTGTCGTGCCGCAGGTCGCCCCGCAGGTCCTCGATCACCTCGCCGGGCTCCAGCGGCCGCAGGTCGTAGTGGGGGTTGATGCCGTGCCAGTGGTATCGGTGCTTGCGGACCAGCCGCAGCCGCCACTCGGGCTGCCACGTGTGCTCGAAGAACCGGCCCTTGTAGAACACCTTGCGGTTCACGCGGTAGCCCGTAGGCCCGCCCTCACGCCCGAGGTCCAGGGCCTCGATCGACGCCCGGAGCTCCGGCTCGAGCGACTCGTCGCTGTCGAGCGGCAGGATCCACGGCTGCCGGCACTGCTCGTAGGCGTACCGCACCGTCTCGACATACCCCAGCCATTCGATCTCGATCACCCGCGCCCCGTGCTCGTGCAGGATGGCCAATGTGCCGTCAGTCGAGCCCGAGTCCACCGCGACGATCTCGTGCCCAAGCCCGCGCACGCTCTCGAGCGTCCGGCCGATGGTGTCTGCGTTGTTCTTGCAGATGATGGCCAC
>JAUHYE010000095.1 GCA_030426395.1 Phycisphaerae bacterium | reverse complement strand
CCCAGCGCCACCATGCACGGCCCGCTCGACCGCGCCACACGGCTGCGCGCCACGTCGCCCACGATCAGCACCGTCAATCCATCCAGATCGAGCGAATCCAGCCGCTTGTGCGCCTCGGCCAGCGCCAGCGTGTCGAGCAGCCCCTGCGTCGGATGCTCGCCATCGCCCGCTCCAGCGTTGAGCACCGGGATGCGCACGGCCTGCGCCACTTCGAGCACGTCGTCGCTGCGCTTCGCGCGCACAACCAGGCGGGACACGCCCATCGCCTCAACCGTGCGCGCCGTGTCGGCCAGCGTCTCGCCCTTGCTCAGCGAGCTGCCGCGATCCGTGAGCTCGATAAACCGCCCGCCGAGCCGATGCATCGCCATCGCAAAGCTCAGCCGCGTGCGTGTCGAGTCCTCGAAGAACAGCAGCCCCACGACCTGGCCGCGCAGCGTCTGCCCGACGTCGAATGGGTCCTCGTCGAGCGCCCACGCGTGCTGCCTTGCGCGAGAGAGCAGCCGCCGGAGCACCGAGGGCTCCAAGTCGCGCAGGTTCACCAGGTCCTTGCCGGGCATGATGCCCGAGAGCGCGTGGGCCCCCAAGATGCCCGTGGGCTCGCCCGGCCGGCCAGCGCTCGTGGTGCCCATTGGCAATCAGCCCTCGCCCGGATCCTCAGCAGGATCCTCGGTGGGCTCTTCGACGGGGTCCGCCGCCGGCTCCTCGGCCGGCATCTCGGGCACCTGCTCGCCCTGGGGTTGGGGCTGGGCCTCTGCCTCGCGCTCCACACCGCCCATGGGTGGGATGTCGTCGATCAGGTTCAGTGCCGGGGCGGGGATGATGCCCGGCGAGAACCGCTCGACCCACGTCACGTGCCAGGGCTGGAACCCGCCGCTCAGGCGAACCTTGTACCCCTCGTACGCATCGCTGTTGGTCAGCTCGGCCCGATCGAGCTCGCCCGGGCCAAACATCGGCCGCAGGATGTCGATCTCGGCCTTGCCAGAGCGGATACGCACGCCCGCGACGTGGTAGATCGGCATCGTCAGGCCTGCCTGGTCGAGCGGCGCCACCAGCCGGTTCACGCCCGGCTCGGCCTCCACGTCGCGAGCGATCCGGCGGTACACGTCCTTGCCGACCAGCGGCCCGGGCACGTTGATAGCCACCGGCACGCCCTGGCGGCCGCGGGGCGGATAGTCGGAGATGACGCGGCCCAGGGCCAGGATCGTGGTCTGGATGACGGCCGCATCGTCGCGGTTGGGCACCTGGTCCACCGGGTCGGTGGGCGGCCAGGTATCCCAGCCGGCGCACCCCGGCAGGGCGGCCGTGAGGCCTACCAGCACTCCAACAACCGCCAACCCGCGCCTCGTCCTCGCTTGCCCGACTCGTGCTCGTCCTGCCACGATGTCCTCCGTCCGCTGGGGCTACCAATGCCTGTCGAAATCCCGAACCCGATCCGTCCTTAGACCGACACTCTATTCGCGCCAACCCCCTGCCGGGAGCCTCGCTTGCCCACCTTCCCCCACGCCAGCCCAGATGCCGCCACTTCCGATGCCGCCGCCGGCCGGACGTTCGTGCTGGGCATCTCCGGCGCCTCGGGGGCCTGGTACGCCCTGCGCACCCTCGAGCAACTGCTGCTAGCCGGTGCAACCGTGCACCTGGTCGTCAGCGAGTACGGCCGCCGCCTGCTCAATGACGAGTCGGGCATCAGGCACGTGGCCTTCGACGACCTGCTGCCCCACCTGTCCAATCACCAGGATGCCGCCGCCATGAAGGCCCGGCTGGTGTGCCATCCCAACAAGGACGTCGGCGCCGTCATCGCCAGCGGCAGCTTCCGCCACGACGGCATGGTCGTGCTTCCGTGTTCGAGCACCAGCCTGGGCGCCATCGCGACCGGCGCCGGCAGCAACCTGCTCACCCGCGCCGCGATGGTGAGCCTCAAGGAACGCCGCCCGCTCATCATCTGCCACCGCGAGACGCCGCTGAACCTCATCGACATCGAGAACATGCGCACGCTGACCCTCGCCGGCGCGATCATCTGCCCCACGAACCCGGGGCTCTATCTGCTGCCCGAGAGCATCGGCGAGGTGATCGACTTCGTTGCGGGGAAGGTGCTGGACTTGCTCGGTGTCGAGCACCAGATGAAGACACGGTGGGAGGACCACCCCGGCGCGCAAAGCTGATTACTCCGGGAACTCCGCGTACTCAGCCTCGGCTACGTCCAGCACCGCCGGTGCGTACCACGTCTTGCCATACGTGCTCTCGTCCGTGCGCGCCAGGATGCCCAGTTCCTCGAACAACGCGAGGTCTTTGCGCGCCGTCGGGTCGGTCACGTCCAGCACCTTCGCCGCGCTCGCGGCGGTCACCAGCGGCCAGCCGAAGACGTGATCGAGCAACCGCAGCAATCGCCCAGCAGCCGCATGGTCACGCAATTTCTCGGTGAATTGCCCGTGCGCCGCGACGATCCGCTCGGCCAGCAACCGCGTCGAAACCGCCTCGTCCGCCACTGCGACGACAAAGAACCTGAGCCACTCCACCCACGCACCCTGCTCGCTCACCGCGCGCATGCGGTCGACGTACTCCTGCCGATGGCGCTGAAAGTACCCACTGGGCGAAACGATCGGCATGTCGAGCAGCCCGAGTGCGCACATCTGGTGCAAGATGAGCGCTCGACCGATGCGCCCGTTGCCGTCGCGGAAGGGGTGGATCGCCTCGAACTGGTAGTGCGCGAGCGCCACCTGCGCGAGCTCGGGAATGTCGGACCACTCTCCATTTACGAACGTCTCGAGCGCGCCCATGCATCGCGCCACCGTCTCGCCATTGGAAGGCGGCACGAACCGCGCCCGATCGGGCCGGCCAGCGACACCGATGTACACCGGCACATCCCGAAACTCACCGGGCCGGAGTTCCTCGCCGCGCACCCCGTCAAGCAACTTCTCGTGCATCGCGCGCACGAGCTTGCCGCTGTAGGGCTCCAGGCTCTCGATGCCGAACTGCACCGCGCGCACGGCGTTGAGCGCCTCGCGCCCCGGGTTCGCCTTGCCGTCTTCCTCGCCCGCCAGCACCATGTCGAGCGCCGTCGTGTCGATGCCCTCGATCTTCGAGCTCAGCCGCGCCTCACGCAGCCACAGCGCTTGCCGAAGGATCTCCGGATTCGGCACCGCATGCACCAGCCCATTGACACGCCCCAGGGCCGCGTGAGCGCCGGCAAACTCGTCGAACAGCTCCCCCTTCACCCCCCGCCAGTCGATCACCGGCGGCAGATCGTCGGGCACGAACGCCCACGTCTCGACCTCCTGCCACTCGCCCGAGCCCGAGGCGCCCACCGCCCGCTTGCGCATGGTCACCGGCTCGAGCTTCCCCGGGCTTGCGTCCGAGAATCTCGCTTTCAGGTCCCAAGGGGGTTTTGAAGCCGGGTTTAAATCGGAGGCCATGATTTAAAGCAAAACGCCAATTGCTTTAAATGTCAAGCTCCAAACCCAAATACTTTTGGATACGTGGGTGCCCGCCTCAGATCGTCACCGGCATCACCACATACAGGAACCCATTCCCGCTCGTCCGGATCACCCCCGCGTGCCGGCCGTCCTTGAGCTCCATGGTCACCTCGGCGTCGTGCATCACGCGGAGGGCGTCGGTGATGAAGCCGGGGTTGAAGCCGATCTCCACATCGGCGCCGTCGTAGCCCTTGAGCTCGACGTTCACGCGGGCCTCGCCCATCTCGGGGGCGTGGCTGGAGAGCTCGAGTTGCTTGTGCTCGCCGCGGAAGGCCAGGCGGACGCCCTTGCTCTCCTCGTTGGTCAGCAGGGCGGCACGCCGAACGGCGCTGTGCAGCATGTCCTTGTCGAAGGTCGCCTTGACGGTCTGGTCGCTGGGGATGGCCTCCTCGTACGGCGGGAATTGGCCGTCGACCAGCGAACTGGAAAGCACCGCCCGCGGCGCATCGTCGTCGCCGCCACCCAGTGCAAACAGCGCCTTCTGGTCGCCCACGGCCACAGTGACCGTCTCGTCTTCGCTGTCGACTAATCGCTGCAGGAGCGAGAGCGCCTTGGTGGGCACGATGCACGAGACGTCCGGGTCGTCCTTGCTCGCGCCGGGCACGGTGCCCTTGGCCATCGCCAGGCGCCGACCATCGGTGGCGACCATCTCCAGCGTCTTGCCCTTGCGGCGCATGAGCACGCC
Source organism: Phycisphaerae bacterium (assembly GCA_030426395.1). GTDB lineage: Bacteria > Planctomycetota > Phycisphaerae > Phycisphaerales > UBA1924 > JAHCJI01. The sequence goes on along the minus strand of JAUHYE010000095.1, from coordinate 9,179 downwards.
GTTGATGGCGTAGCGCGTCGTCTCGCGGGCCGTGGCGAACAGCGTCATGCCGATCATGTCGCCCATCGAGTCGCTGGGGTAGTCGAATCGCGTCTTGAGGCCCTGGGAGCCGAAGTCGCTGCGATCCGCAACGCGCGGCAGGTCGCTGGGGTCGTAGCCCAGAAGCGTGTAGTCGGCGTTCTCGCCCTTCACGTGCAAGGTGCGATCTTCGCCCTCGAGGGTCAGCGTGGGCTCGTGGTCCTCGGCGGCGACGATCTGCTTGAGCTTGTCGGCGGGCACCAGCGCCTCGCCGGGCTCCTGCACGTCCACGCGTGCGGTGCGCAAACGCAGGCCGATCTCGCCGTCTGTCGCCGCCAGGGTCAGCTCGCCCGCGTCGCCCTCGCGGCTGGCGGTGAGCTTGACGCAGGTCAGTTGCGGCTTGGGCGTGCGCGAGGCCGCCACCGACGACACCACGTTCACCGCGTCGAGCAACGCACCACGATCGCAAACCACTCGCATGGAAACCCTCTCCTGGCCCGACGCCGGACCCACGAATCATGCCTCTCGGGAGGCTCTCTAAGAAGCAGGCACTGTAGCACGCCTGCCCCCAAGATAACCCCTCTACCATCGCCCATGACCACCCGCAGCACGCCCCGGAGCCGCCCATGATCGGCCCCGGATGGGCCGGCGACCCCCAGCCCGCACGCACCCACGCCCGCGAGGCCCGCGCCCGCCGAGTGGCCGTGGTCACCGGGTCTCGGGCCGACTTCGGGCTGCTCAAGCCGGTGATGGCCGCCGTCGATGCCCACGCCGAGCTCGAGTTGCTGGTCATCGCCGCGGGGGCCCACCTCATCCCGCCGGCCGACAGCTTCCGCGACGTCAAGGCCGCCTTTCCCGTCGCCGACAGCGTGCCGATGCAGAAGCCCGGCCGCACCACGCGGCCCGACGACGCCGAAGCTCTGGGCACCGGCATCAGCCGCCTGACCCGCAGCTTCCGCGCCCACGAGCCCGACTGGGTCGTGGTGCTGGGCGACCGCATCGAGGCCTTCGCCGCCGCGAGCGCCGCCAACGTCGGCGGCTGGGCCCTGGCCCACCTGCACGGCGGAGACAGGGCCGAGGGCGTGGCCGACGAATCCATGCGGCACGCCATCAGCAAGCTGGCCCACCTGCACCTGCCCGCCACGCCCATGTCCGCCGATCGGCTGATCCGCATGGGCGAGAAGCCCGAGCACGTGCACGTCGTGGGCTCGCCCGCCATCGACGATCTGCACGCCATCGATCCCATGCCGCAGGCCGACTTCGAGCAACTGGGCTCGCCCCGCGCCGTCGTTCTGCTCCATCCCACGGGCCGCTCGATCGAGACCGAAGAGCACGTCACCGCCAACATGCTCGACGCCCTCGAATCGCTCGGGCTCAAGCCCCTCGCGCTCACGCCCAACCACGACCCGGGCCGCGCCGGCGTGCTGCGCACGCTCACCGAGCGCCTGGGCCACCCCCACCCCCACATGCGCCGCGAGAGGTTCGTCGGCCTGCTCAAGCGTCTGGCGCTCACCAAGGGCGTGCTCGTGGGCAACTCGTCGGCTGGGCTGATCGAGGCCCCCGCGATCGGGTGCCGGGTGGTTGATATCGGACCACGACAGAACGGCCGCGAGCGCCCGGCGGGCGTGCTGCACGCCGATGATCAGTCGAAGGACGCCATCGAACGAGCCGTGCTCGACGCCCTGGCCGCCCCACCATGCGACCCCAAGGCCCATCCTTATGGAGACGGCCTGACCGGCGAACGCGTGGCGAAGCTGCTGGCTTCAGTAGATCCGAATAACCGCGGCATCCTGGCCAAACTCAACGCATACTGAGCCCGACGCACGATCCGGGCCCCAAAAAAATGTTGCTGCCGGTGCTCATACCGACAAAAGTCGCCCCTTCGAACCGCCGATCCTGCTGGGTAGCCCGTCGCGAGACCCCGACCGGCAGGAGATCAGGCCATGAGCACCGGCACGCAGGACCGTGAACAAGCCGTCAACGTGGCGATCCGCGAGATCAGCCACATCGCGACGCTCCCCGAAGTGACCCTCAAGATCGTCGAACTCGTCGAAGACCCGTCTTCGACCGCGCAAGACCTCCACAACGTCATCGCCAACGACCCGGCCCTTTCCAGCCGCATCCTCAAGGTTGTGAACTCCTCGTTCTACGGGCTGCCGGGCCAGATCGGCTCGATCAACCGCGCGATCGTGATGCTCGGGCTCAACGCCGTCAAGAACATCGCCATCGCCGCCAGCCTGGCCAAGCTCTTCCGCGGCGGCGACCTGAGCCACGGCTTCAGCGCCCGGGCCGTGTGGGAGCACGCCGTCGCCTGCGGCGCCGTCACCAAGATGATCGCCGACACCGCCAAGGTCGGCTTTGCCGACGAGGCCTTCCTCGCCGGCCTGATGCACAACATCGGCCTCATGGTCGAGATGCAGTTCGACCGCAACAAGCTCATCGAGGTCGTGCAGACCCTGGGCGTCAACGCCGACGGCGTGCCCGTCAACGACATGCGCGATGTCGAGGCCCAACTCATCGGCGCCGACCACCAGGACTTTGGCCGCGGCCTGTGCGAGAAGTGGAAGTTCCCCAGCAACTTCGCCATGGTCACGGGATTCCACCACAACCCCATGAGCGCCCCCGCCGACGCCCGCCGCCTGCCGGCGATGGTCTACCTGGCCGACCGCCTGGTGGGCGCCGTCGACGGCCAGTTCCGCCTGGACCTGCCCAGCCTGCAGATCGCCCCCGAGGTGCTCGAGGTGCTGGGGCTGAGCGAGAGCGACGTGAACGCCCTCCGCGAGCGCGTTCCGGACGAGATCGCCGCCGCTGCGGGTCTTTTGGGCTGAAAAAATCGGCCTGCGACCGAGACTTTTTGCCTGTCGGCAAGTGACAAACGGGCCCGTAAGGCCCGTTTTCGCGTACTTATTCCTAAGTATTATCCCTAAAATAAGTTGATTTTCACGGATTGCCGCCATTATTGGCGGAATTTTGCCCACCTTACCGATTAGACTGCCGCGAGTGAAGAGATAATCATGGTCCCACAGGGGGCTGTGCACCCAACAGACTCTCTCTTTCTCCCTCCGGGCGGCCGCACATACGTGTGCGGCCGTCTTTTTCGTGGAACATTCATGATTCGTGTTTTGATTGGTTTATGTGCCGATCCCCCTCAACCCGCGGCCCGTGGATCGGTACACTTGGGGGTCGAGTCCCTCCCCTGAGTCGCGGCAACTCCCCATGCTCGCGATGCGAACAACTGGGTGCGGAGCGCTGCCACCCACGGGGGTGCGTCGTGCCCGCACGGGGTGGACACCGCGGCCCGCTGTCGGGCCGCTCCAAGGGGGCCCGCATCACCGGGCCGGCGGAATGGGGAGGTTTCGGGACATGATCATGCAACATACGCAAAAGCAGCACAAGACTTCGCGGCGCGGCTTCTCGCTCATCGAGCTCCTGGTAACCATGGCGGTCATCGCCATCGTCATCGCGATCATCGTGCCCACGCTCGGCGGCGCACGCAACACCGCCAAGGCGGCCGCGACGCAGAGCGAGCTCACGGCTATCGGCGCCGCCGCCCAGCAGTATTACACCGACACGGCCCGCCAACCGGGCTACTTCACCGCCCGGCAGATGGGCGACCCTGCCAATGACGGACGCGGCTTCACCGGCATGCAGAACGTCATGCTCGACCTGGCCGGCGGCATCGTCGATCCCGCAGCATCGGGTATGAACATCGTCGAGGTTGGCCCGACGGGTGACGACATGGTCAAGGTTGACCTCACCCTCATCGGCACCACCGAAGCCGGCGGCGGCTACTACACACCCGACGAGAGCCGATTCGTCGCCCAAGACGGCACAGGCGCCGGTGCGATGGAAAGGACTGTTCCTTCTGCATGGCGTGCGGAAAACGCACACATGGCGTTACCTTCTGTGGTCGACTCGTTTGGCACGCCCATCCTGGCATGGCAGCAGGACAATGCTCTTCAGCCTGTCGCCGAGGTTGAGGATTTCGTGCAGAACTCCTACAGCGGAGATGTTGCCGCCCGCTATTACCTGGCCTCCAATGCCGGGCTACTGAAGACTGGCCAACTCGGCAAGCGGGGCAAGTCAGCAGCACTTACCACAGCTAACGGGGAGCACAGCGTCATTGGGGATATGGTGACAGACGAAAAGCGATTCGAGTACCTGATGATTCTGCTGGGTTCGCCGACCGTCCCCAACATTAACAACGGAGCACTGCCCTCAGCGACGCGCGGCAAGCTCGTGTTCCACTCGGGCGGCATCGACGCCATCTACATGGGCTCGAAGGAGAGGGGTGGCCGGGCAAGTTCGCTGAAGTTTTGGCAGAGCTTTTGGTCAGATGGGCCTGATGGAACACGTCTCACGGATGGTCCCGGACCTGATGCCAAGGTCGAGTCCATCGACCTCCTCGACCAGTTCGACGACATGATCGAGTCGGTCGGCAACTGATTTCGCCGAAACACGCCACTTTCTCTTGACCTGACGGCCTGTTTCTGTCAGGCTATGTCGGCGTGCCGACATTCTCTGATGGACAACCCGCCGAACCGCCTAGCAGCCCCGCGCGCACGCGGGCGGTGCTCGCGCTCTCGGCCGGCCTGGGCGGCGTGCTGCTGGCCCGCTTCGCGCACCTCGACCACCCCACGCTGCTCTACACGCTGGCGATCGCGCTCTCGGGCTTCTCGCTGGCCATCCCGAGGCAGGCGGGTCGTGCCGTGCTGCTGGCGGCGATCGTGTGCGTCGGCGCGGGGCGGATGGCCGCCGAACTCTCGCCTCCGGCCGACCACCTCGTCCACCGCCTGAGCGCCCTGCCCCACGATGATGCCGGCCGCCAGCGGGGACTGGTTCGCCTCACCGCCATCGTCACCGACGCACCGATCGACCCCGACGTCGGGTTGCCCTCGTTCGAGCGTGGCGTGTTCCAGGGCGAACGCTCGGTGCTGCTGGCGAACGCCATCGAGATCGACATGGGCCATGGCTTCGCGCCCACGCGCGGCCGCGTGCGCGTCAGCGTGGGCGAGGGCGTCGACGCCGCCCCATCGCTCGCGCCGGGCACCGCCATCACCATCACCGGCTGGATCCGCCCACCCAGCGAGCCCATGAACCCCGGGCCAGAGCGGCCCCCGCGCGAGCCGATCTGCTCGATCGACACCGACGCGTGGGCGCTCGTCGCGCCAGCATCGCTACCCACGCGGTCTGTTGCGCGAGTGACCGCCCCGCTCCGCCGAGTGCAATACACGCTGCAATCCGGCGCGCGCCGCGTGCTCGGTCTCGATACACAAGACGAACACCCCGACCCCGCCAACGCGCTGCTCGCCGCGCTGGTCCTGGGCCAGCACAATCCCGGTTACGACGAGGCGTACGACCCATTCCGCCGAGTGGGCCTTGCGCACCTGCTGGCGATCTCGGGGCTGCACTTGGCTATCCTGGCCGCCGCCGCCGCGTGGGTGCTGCGCGCCATCGGCCCCGGCTGGCGCGTCGAGGCCATTGGCGTTGCGATCGCGGTCGGGCTCTTGCTCGTCATCGTTCCCGCACGAACGCCCATCGTGCGCGCGGGCGTGATGGTGCTCGCGCTCCTGGGCGCACGCGCGCTCGGCCGTCGGCACGATCCTCTGGCCGTCCTCGCCTGGACAGCGCTCGCCATCGCGCTGTGGAACCCGTACCAGGTGTTCGACCTGGGCTACCAGCTCAGCTTTGGCCTCGTCGCCGCACTGTTGTGGCTCGCGCCGCGCACGCACACGGCCATCTTCGGCTCGCGGCACCGCATCAAGGGCGTGCTCGAAAAGCCCCCACCCGTGTGGCGGCTTGGGGCTGGCTACGTCGGCAACTCGGTGGGCGTGCTGTTCAGCAGCACGCTGATGTGCTGGCTCGTGAGCCTGCCGTGGATCGCGTGGCGCACGGGCCTGGTAGCCCCGCTTACGCTGCCAGCGACGATCATCGCAACACCACTCATCGGCATCCTGCTCATCGCCGCGTACGCCTCGCTGCTCATCGGCACGATCGTGCCGCCATTGGCCGAGCCATTGTCGCTGATGTTGCACGCGCTGGCCGAGCTGTGCCTGGGCGTGGTGCGATGGTTCGACGCGCTGCCGTACTCGAGCCTCGAAGCCCCGCCCATCAGCGCGGCCGTGGCGATCTGCGCGACGATCACCCTTGCCGCCATCGCGCGTGCCGGCCGCCGCGTGCGATGGAACCATGGGCTCGCGCTACTCGTCGTCATCGTGTGGGCCGGCGTCGAGATCGTTCGTCCCTGGGCCAGGGCGCCGGTGCCGCTGCAACTCGACACCCTCTCCATCGGGGACGGCACCGCCCACATGCTGCGATGCAAGGACAGGGTGCTGCTCTGGGATTGCGGCTCGCTCGGACCCGCCGCCGGTCGCATCGCCGTGCGCGCGGCAGAAGCCGTCCACGACGTGCCCGTCCACGCCGCCGTGCTCACCCACGCCAACCTCGACCACGCCAACGGCCTGCCGCGGGCCATACGCGAATTGGGCATCACCACGCTCTACACCACGCCTCAAGCCCTGGAAGCCGCCAACGGCGGCGGCGCGATGCGCGAGATCTTCGACGACCTCCGCGCGCAAGGCGTCACCATCCACACATTGACCGCCGGCGACGTGCTACCGCTCGTCAGCGCGCGGGGAACCGTGCTCTGGCCGCCGCCCAACGAGCGCGCCGACGACGCCAACAGCTCGTCGCTGGTCGTGCGATGGGAGAGCGAGGCGGGCCACACGCTGCTGCTCACCGGCGACATCGGCGGCGACGCCCTGGGCCGCCTCATCGACACCACCGACCCCGATTTGCTCCAGGTCGACGTGCTCGAGCTGCCCCACCATGGTGCTGACGACGACCACGCGCGGCGCCTCGTCGCGATCTCGGGTGCCCGCGTCGTCATCCAATCGGCCGGTACCAAACGCGTCCGTCGCGACCCGTGGCGCGACTACCGCACCCATGGCCTCTGGCTGGTCACGGGGCGTGATGGGGCGATCCGGGTTCGCTCCGATCATGACGGCCTGCACGCGAGCACGATGCGAAGGGGTGAGGTGATGGGGCATTAGTTTTCGATGCGCACGGTCTTGCGGAGATCGACACGCTTGGACCAGATCGCATCGCCCAGTGTGGGTGGGCCCCAGCCGGGCGTGGTGGAGAAATCGACAAAGAACATCGTGCCCACCACACGCAATTCGAGCGCCGCGAGGCCTGCGTATTCATCCATCGGCACCGTCACCATCGGGCCACCGTGCGCGGGCACGTTCCGATCGACTTCGGCGCCATACGGCTGCGATTGTGCCGTACCGAGCATCTGGCCCTGGAGGGGGATCCCGAGAAGCCGTACTTGTTCAGGCTCGGGTGCCTGCCCGTTAATCGTCACCTCTTCGGCGAGAAAGAACGCCGCCAGCCTCCGGTTGTTCGTCCACATCGAGCCGCGATAATCGCCGCCCACCCCAAAACGCAGCGTCTCATCGGCCGAAATCGAGTTCGGCGCTGCGATCCACAGGGTGAGCGTCCCGTCGTAGTACCGTTCGAACAAACCCTCGGGCAAACTCCCCGTACGAACAGACGCGTCGAGCCATTCCTCGGCGTCACCGGCACTGTACATCCTGGTCTCGCGCTGCTCGAGCAATCCCTCGAACAGCGCCTCGGTCTGCCCGCGAGTCAGTTGCCGGCTTGTCAGTTCCTTCCAGACCATCGAAGAAAAGCCAAGCGGCTCGGTCGCCTCTTCGATGAGCGTGCCTGTCGGCAGGTGCGGCACATACACCAACGGCCTGAGCTTGAACAGGCTCGTGATCCCCAGTGCAGCGAACACCACCCCGACCACGATCATCGGCACGATGACGCGACGCGAGCCCCGAACGATCGCCGGCGAGAAACGCAGGCTCGCGCCACACTCGGGGCACTTCGCGTAGCCATCCTCGGGCGCGCCGCTCAGGTCGTACTGGCACGCTCGGCAACGCGGCTCGTCGCCCCGCCGAACAAACGAGTACGCGAAGAAGGCCGCACCGGTCGCCAAGAAGCCCATGAAAGCGTTGTCGATGACGCCAACCAGGATGCTGCCATCCTGCGCCCCAAGGAGCCGGTTCACACCGACCAGCCAACCCACCATGAGCGGAAAGGCCACGAGTGCCAAGCACACCCTGACCGGCGTTCTCGCCAACACAACGAGCGAGCGCCGGCGTGCGGGCGTATCGGCCCCGCGCTCCAACCAGATCTTCACACTCGAGCTCGCCCCGAGCCAGAGCCCGATCGCCCCCGCCATCACCACCCACGCGCCCGCCTTTTGGACGCCCGAAGGCCAGCCCAACGGCAGCACCAGCAGCACGCCGATGCCGGTCAGCACCAGCGGACCAGCCCAGGCCAGGGTTCGTAATCGCCCGCGCATGAGCCAAGTCTAACCGACAATCCCGGGTCACCCCCCGTATCCTTCCGGCGTGACACAAACCACCACCAACACCGCCGCCACACGCACGCCCCAGCCCCAGGCCGGCGACTGGACCATCGAAGACTCGGCCGACCTCTACGGCATCGACCGCTGGGGCTCGGGCTACTTCGCCGCGGGCGACAACGGCGGCATGCGGGTCCAGCCCCGCGGGGCCGGGGGCCCGAGCATCGACCTGGGCGAGATCGTCGCCGGCCTGCGCGAGCGCGGGCTGGGGGCGCCCTTCCTGCTGCGGTTCAACGACATCACCGACCACCGCATGGGCTCGCTCCGCGCCGCCTTCGACCGCGCCATCGCCGAAGAGGGGTACAAGGGCGCGTACGAGGCGGTCTACCCCATCAAGGTCAACCAGCAACGCTCGCTGTGCGAGCAGATGCGCGACGCGGCGGCCAAGTACGGCTTCGGCCTCGAGGCCGGCAGCAAGCCCGAGCTGCTGGCCGTCCTGGCCCTCACCGCCGAAGCCCCGACCATCCCCATCGTCTGCAACGGCTTCAAGGACGAGGAATACATCGAGACGGTCATCCTCTCCAGCCGCATCCGCGACCGCATCTACCCCATCGTCGAGCGGCCCAGCGACCTCGACCTGATCATCCGCATCGCCCAGCAGCACGGCGTCACCCCGCGCATCGGCGTGCGCATCAAGCCCAGCGCCAAGGGCATGGGCCGCTGGCAGGGCTCGGCGGGCGAGGCGGCCAAGTTCGGCCTCACCGCGGCCCAGCTCACCGAGGCG
>JAUHYE010000094.1 GCA_030426395.1 Phycisphaerae bacterium | reverse complement strand
GCCACTGAACGCCTCGGGGCCAACGGACACCTTCACGCTCGTGGCGTCGAGCTTCTCGGTGCCGATGTCGTGCGTGGGGGAGTACACCGTCGCGATCGGCCGCGCACCGTCGATGGTCATCGAGAACGACCACGGAGCGCCCTGCAGCATCAGCTCGGCCGACCTGGGCAGGACGTATTCGACCCGATCACCGACCGCCTCGAGCGTGTGGTCGTACGTCAGGCTCACCGTCTGCTCGCCATTGGCGGGCACGGGGAACACGCTCGAGCGTACAAGGCTCGTGCCGACGAACTCCAGCAATGCCGGATCCTTCATCGAAGAGACGATCTGGTTGTAGATCCGCCGCGCCTCGTCGGCGGGCATGATCTTCGCGATGCCGTCCTCGCCCAGCCCCTCGAGCACGAACTTGCCAACGGCCGCCCCATCGGGCACCGGCAGCAGCACCTGGGCCTCGGCCACGCGGTTGCCGTGGTTGAACACCGTCATCCGCAGCGTCGTCGTCGCCGCCTGCTCGGCCGTGCTGGCCACGACCTCGACCTTGCGGATCTCGATCTGGGAACGGACCTCTCCCTGGATCCACGCTCGGCGTTGGGGCACCACCAGGTTCACACCGGGCTGCACCGCATCATCACCAGCCTGGGCCAACGCCACAGAAGCTGGCATGGCCGTCGCCACAGCCAGGGTCAATCCCAGAATCCGTCCCGTCATCGTCCGTCGTGTCAGCCGCGGCATGGGTCACCTCCAGTGGCGGGAGAGAAGCACCCCCGCATGTATAGTGATACTTCCGAATCGGCATTCGGTGCGCAACAGCCCCGTAACGGATGGGCAAGACCGCCCTCACGCCTCCCTGCGGGCCGCCTGCTCCAGGATCGCGTCGGTCGCCGCTTGCGAGGCCTCCAGCCCGTCAAACCGGCCCGCAACGTCCCGCAGGGCCTGGACCTGGGCCGCCATGGCCGCTGGGTCGGTCATCAGCGTCCGGGCCGCCATGGCGATGGGCTCCGAGCCGCCAAAGTGCGGCACCATCTCGGTGACCACCTGAGTCCCCGCGATCAGGTTGGGCAGCGTGAAGTACCGCGTCGAGACGATCCACCGCCCGATGAGGTTGTACAGGAACTCGTTGGACTTATAGAACACGACCATCGGCCGCGCCTGACGAGCGATCTGGAGGGTGACCGTGCCGCTGACCACCAGCGCGATCTCGGCCCAGCGCACCGCCGAATCGGTGTCGCCCGCGATGAAGGACACGCCCTCGGGCACGCCGCCGTGCCGGTCGGCCAACTGCCGCAAACGATCCTCGACCGCTTCGTTCACCGCCACGACCATCGCGACTGGCGCGCGGCCATCACGCTTGCACTTTTCGCAGGTAGCAAGCTCGCGGAACGCCCCGAGCAGCAACGGAAAATTCTTCTCCAGTTCGCTCGGTCGGCTGCCTGGGAACAGCCCGATACGCCACGGGCCGTTCTGTTCACCATTGGAGAACTCGGGCAGCGTCTTTGCCTTCTCCAGCACCCGCTTGGGGTCGAGCTCGTGGTCGAACAGCGGGTGGCCGATGAACCGGGCCGGCACGCCGCGCGTCGTGAACCAGCCCTCCTCGAAGGGCAGCAGGCACAGCACCAGGTCGGTCAGCCGCCGCAGCTTGGCCACCCGCCAGCTCCCCCACGCCCACACCTGCGGGGCCACCAGATGTACGACGCCCGTGCCATTGGCCTTGGCCATGGCCGCGATGGGGAAGTTGGCCGCCGGCGAATCGACCGGCACGTGCAGCACGGGCTTGTGGGCGGCCATCCACCGGCGGATGCGGGCGTTGATTTGTTTATGCTCGCGGATCTTGGCCAGCCCGGGCATGCCCATCACCGCGTTCTCGCCCGTCCGCTCGACCACGACCGCCCCGGCCGCTTCCATCTTGGGCCCGCCCCAGGCGTACACCGGCCGCCCCGGCTCGCGTTCGATGATCTCGGCAATCACCGGCGCGGCATGGTCGTCGCCGCTGGGCTCGAAGGCGGTGAAGAGGATGGGCCGCTTCGTGGCACCACTCCGAGGGCTATTGGTCGGGCCGCTGGATGTCCGCTCGGGAAGGCTCACGCACCAGTGAAGCGCGGGGAGCCGGGCCGGTCAACCGGTGGGGCCGCGGCCCGATCGCGCGCGAGCCATCAATCGACTCCTAGTGCTCATGGCCGGCCTCCACCACTGCGGCATCGAGCACGATGTGCCGCACGTGCTCGCGGCCGTGGCTGTGGACGATGTGGATGCGTCCGTCGGCGCCCTGCATCATGGTCGGATAGTCGGCCTGGTTGCGGTTGCGCGATACGTCCTCCATGAACACCTCCCACCGCTCGCCGTCGAAGGAGCGGGCCAGCGAGAGCGGTCGGCGATCCGGCGGCGGGTTGAACGCCAGCAGGTGGAGGCCATTGGTTGTTGTCATCGCGTGCGAGCCCGCCTTGGTGTCGACGGGTGAGCGTTCGATGGGCGACCACGTTTGGCCGCCGTCGGTCGATTCGCTCCACGCGCTCTCGCGGGCGAAGACGGCCAGATGCCGCATGTCGGGCGAGAGCACGACAAAGCTGGGCTGGATGGCGTGGGCGTTGCCCGGCCCGCGCGGAGCGTTCTCGCTGGCCTCCAGCACAGGCCCGATGATCTCGACGCCGTGCTTCTGGCCCGTCCAGTCGTCGGCTTGGTACCGCTCGAAGTGGAGGCGCCAGCCCACGGGCGACTCGGTGCTCGACGCGCAGAGCAAGTCGCCATCGGGCAGCACGATGGGCCGGTTCTTCACCGGCCCGGTCGCGCGGAAGGCGTAGGGCTCGAACACCTCGTGCCGCTGCGCTTGCTCGATCTCGGGCAGCCAGATGCGCTCGGACCACGTGCGGCCGTGGTCGTCGCTGGTGCGCACGGCGCCCCACCAGTTCTTGAAGCCGGGCAGGTCGGTCTCACCGGTGATTTTGAACCAGAGGTAGACACGACCGGACTGTGGATCGGTAAAGAGCACCGGATTCCAGCACGCGTAGTCGATGCCACGCTCCTGCCCATTGCGCCCCGTGATGGTGCACACACCGTCGTCGACCACGATGGGATCGCCCCATGGCGCCCCGATCGGCTTGCGCGCGACCCAGATGTCCACGTCCGGCCGCCCCTCGCGGCTGCCACCGAACCACGCGGCCAGCAGCGTGCCATCGGCGGCCTCGGTGATGGTCGCCGCGTGGATCTGCCGCCGCTGGGGCAGGTCGCCGTGGGGGATGTTGTGGGTCTCGAGCACGGCGCGTGCGGCCCGGTCGGCTTCCTGGCCGAACGCGAAGTTGCCGAACGCGGCGGCGGCGATGGCGATGGCCAGCATCGAAGTGATTCTGTACATGGCGGTACCCCTACAGTGGGTGAGTACGCGTGCCGACCGCCCCCGTTACCCGATTAGGATCTACGGCAACCCGGCGAATCATGCAACGTCCCCGCCAGCAATCTCGTGCCACGTACGCCCAGCCGCCTTGCCCATGACACCGAAGACCCAACTGCTGGCCACGAACATGAAGCTGGCCCACGGCATGCGCTACGAGTGCCGGGTGGTGAAGGGGAGCACCCGGCTGGTCCTGCACGACTCGGCTCCCGGCGCAAGACGAGCGCTCCTGAAGTTCACGATCGGCTTTCCCGCGACTGCCTGGCTGATTGTCGGAATCCTGTGGTGGATGTCTGGTGGCATCGGCCTCCACGCGATCGGAGGGGCCGCGCTGCTCACGGCGGGCACGATCGCTTGCCTCGTGTTCGCCGTGTACTTCTATCGCATGCCCACCGAATCGCGCACCGTGCGGATCGACGCCCGGCGCCGGAGACAGCGTCTGCGCGTGCACGAGGGCAACGGGCCCAAGGACGAGACGATGCCCATGGCGTTCCGGCCGGCCGACGAGCTGACCGTGCACGAGTTCGACCACCGCAAGGTCGGGGCGATCGTGCTGCTGTTCGTTGGAAGCTACCCGCTCGTGATCGCGGCGTTTCGAGATTTAAGCGAGGCCAACAAGTACGCCGCGAATATTCGAAAAGAGCTCGAGCGGCTCGGTGGGCCTTGCTAACCATATCCTCTCCGATGCCGAACTCCTCCATCACCATCGCCACCGCCAACCCCGGCAAGGTCGCCGAGCTGCGGCCGATCTTTGCGGAACTCGGCATCGAGGTCGTGGGCCTGAGCGACCTTGGCACCCCCACCACCGAACCCGACGAGACGGGCGACACCTTCGAGGCCAACGCGACCATCAAGGCCATCGCGTACGCGAAGCAGACGGGCACACTCTGCCTGGCCGACGACTCGGGGCTCGAGGTCGACGCGCTCGGCGGGGCGCCGGGGGTGATCTCGAGCCATTACAGCACGGATGGTCGAGACGATGATCGGTCGCGCGGCGAGCGTGATGCGGCGAACAACGAGCGATTGCTGCGCGAGCTCGTGGGCGTGCCGGCGGAGCAACGCTCGGCGCGCTTCGTGTGCGTGATGGTGCTGGCCAGCCCCGATGGCGAAATCCTCGCCACCAGCCGCGGCGCGTTCGAGGGGCGCATCGGCGTCGAGCCAAGGGGTCAGAACGGGTTCGGGTACGACCCGCTGTTCTTAGTTGCTCGTGAGGGGGTTGGTCCCGATCCGGTCGCCCCGGACTTCACGCGCACGAGCGCGGAGATGCCGCCGGACGAGAAGAACCGCGTGAGCCACCGCGCGATCGCGGCGAAAGAGATGGCCAGAGCCCTTGTCCACCGGGCACGCTAATCTAGAGTGATGCCAGATTCACCGATCATCACCGGTGTCCACCACGTCACCGCGCTCGCCAAGTCGCCGCGCGGCAACCTGGACTTCTATACCCGCGTGCTGGGCCTGCGCTTCATCAAGCGCACGGTGAACCACGACGACCCGCTGACCTACCACCTCTACTACGCCGACGCCGTGGGCACGCCCGGCAGCGTGCTCACCCACTTCCCCCACCCCCACGCCGCGCGAGCGAAGCATGGCACGGGCGAGATCCGGCGCACGCTGCTGGCCGTGCCGATGGGCTCGATGGGGTACTGGGCCGAGCGCCTCGAGAGCCAGGGCGTCGAGGCAACCGCCAGCACACGCTTCGGCCAGGAGCGACTGGCCTTCGACGATCCCGATGGCATGGAACTCGGGCTCGTCGAGGGCGAAGTGGTCGATGTCGGCACGCCATGGGATGGCGACGGCGTCGATCCGGAGCACGCCATCCGCATGGTGGACACGGTGACGCTGCGCGTGCCCAGCGCTGAGGTCACGGGCGCGTTCCTCGTCGATGCGTTGGGCTTCGAAGCCGGTGAAAGCGAGGGCGACCGCCAGCTCTTCACGCTGCTCGACGGCGGGCCCGGGCGGAGGCTGGAGCTCATCGACGACCCAGAGAGCGAGCAGCACCCGATGGGCGCGGGCACGGTGCACCACGTCGCCTGGCGCGTGCCCGACGACGCGGCCCAGCTCCGTGTCGCCGATCGGCTGGCCAGGGCGAACACGGCGGCGACGCCCGTCATCGACCGCGTGTACTTCCACTCGATCTATTTCCGCGTGCCGGGCCGCGTGATCTTCGAGGTCGCCACCGATGGTCCGGGTTTCACGGCCGATGAGCCGATGGAGGGTTTGGCCGGCTCGCTCGTGTTGCCGCCCCAGCACGAGCCCAGGCGGGCGGAGATCGAGGCCCACCTGGAGCCATTGGACGACGAGCAAGAGGATTGATGCATGGACGCACCCAACCCCCCCACCAACGCGCACGAAATCGATACCTTCGATACATCCCTGGAACTACCCCCGCACGCGGGGCAGCGCATCCTGCACGCCGGGGCCGAGCCCAAGGACGCGTCCATCGCGTTCATCCTGCTGCACGGCCGCAACGCCACGCCCGAGGACATCATCGCCCTGTCGGAGGGCTACGACCTGCCGGGCGTGTGCTACCTGGCCCCCGCGGCGAAGCCGAACTTCTATCGCCCCGCCACGCCCGCCACCGAGACCACGCCGGCCATGCCCGCCCTGGGCACGCCGGGCGGCTCGTGGTACCCCCAGCCCTTCATGACCGACATCGTGAAGAACCAGGACGAGATCGACAGCGCCCACTCGGTCATCGAGTCGCTGCTGAGCCAGCTCTCCAAGCTGGGGCTCACGCCCGAGCGCTGCGTGCTGGGCGGGTTCTCGCAAGGCGCGTGCCTGTCGGTCGACCACGCGTACCGCTTCCCGCGGCGCTACGGGCTGATCGTCGCCTACAGCGGTGGGCTGCCCGGCAAGACCACCCACGTCTTCCATCCCGATGGCGACCTGGAGGGCACGCCCGTCGAGCTCTCCTGCGGCGACCGCGACATCCACATCCCCTGGAAGCGCGTCGAGGAGACCGCCCAGGTGCTCGAGCGGATGAACGCCGCCGTGGAACTCGAGAAGTACCCCGGCCTGCCGCACTCGGTCAGCCGGACGCAGGTGGATAAGACGAGGGCACGTCTCGAGTCGCTCATCGCCACGCCGAACTGAACCCGCGGTCGGGCCCTGCGAACCGATCGCGTAGCATGGCACCACCCACGGGCCCGTGGCGGAATCGGCAGACGCGGCGGACTTAAAATCCGCTTGGGAGAAATCTCAGTGAGGGTTCGAGTCCCTCCGGGCCCATCCTTTCTCGACATCGTGCCCGTCGCACAAACGACAGGGCAGGCTCGCTCGGTTCGGCCTGTGGCCGGAAGCCCGAACGCCAGCGCCCTATCGTGCGGCTGTGAACCCACCCAGGCCGCCACGCGGCCGTTGCTTGCAGGGGGCCGCCGGCTATGAACAATCTCAAGGGCCACATGGTGCTCGTCGCCGTCGCCGTGCTCGGCGTGTCGCTCATCCTGGTTGCGATCCTGCTGCCGCCCGGAGATCCCCCGCTGCCCGAGGGCGAGCAGGGCGAGAGCCAGACCACGACCTCCGGCGAACAAACCCCTCGGGCTGAGGCGCAGCAGAGTGGAGAGCAAACCCGCGCCGTCGAGCCGATCGAGCCGATGGATGAGCCCGCCCACGTCCGCCTGCTGCGGGCCGCTTCGGCCGGTGATGTCGCGACGATGGACAGCCTCATCGGCATGGGCGTAAGCCCGGACACCGCCGCGAGCATGGCCGACGTGGGCTCGGTCGCTTCGCCCGAGCTCGAAGCCGGCGCGACGGCGTTGATCCTGGCCGCCCGCGACAGCGACGCGCGGACCGTCAACGCGCTGCTCGAAGCCGGGGCCGACCCCAACGCGCAGACCGACTCTGGGATGAACGCCCTGATGCACGCCGCGCAGCGTGGTGAGACCGACACGGTCGTCTCGCTGCTGGGCGCCGGGGCCGACCCGACCCTCGAAACCACCGAGGGCCGCACCGCCCTCATGCTCGCCGCCCGCAGCGGGGCCCACGAGGCCGCCAGCCTGCTGCTCGAGGCCGGCACCGACCCCAACACGGCGGATGCCGACGGCGCGACGGCCCTGATGCACGCCGCCAGCGGCCAGCACCTCAACGCGGTAATCGTGCTGCTCAGCAGCGGCGCCCGGGTCGATTTGGCCGACAGCAGCGGCCGCGGGGCCATCGAGCGTGCCGGCGAGAGCGGGCCGATCGCCGACGTGCTCCGCGAGGCCGCAGGGGGCTGAGGCTTGCAGTGAGAGTGTCGTTGGAGCCCAGCCGGGCGTGCGGCCGATAGTGGGCGACTGGTTCCGAGGGTGGTATGTCCGACGTGAATGGTGTGAACAGCTCGAACCCGCTCGCCGCCCTCCAGGGGGCCCCGCGGGCGATCCGCGTCACCCCGGCGTCTGCGAACGCGACCCAAACCACACACCGGACCGACGCGATCAGCTTCTCGCAGGCCGCCGAGCGGCTGCGGTCGGCCCAGCCGGTGCAGGCATCGCCCGCGACCTACGGGACGGTCGGTCGCACGGGCCTTCAGGCCACCACCACCGCGGCGGCGAAGCAAGCGATCGGCCAGATGGTCGCCGCCCGTGTCGACACGCCCATGGACTACATGTCGGGCCAGACGCCCACGCGCGGCGGTGCGCTGCCCTTCTACACCAACCCGAGCGTGGCCAACAGCGTGGCGACCAGCATCAGTGTGAATCGGAGCGCGGCACGGCTGGGTGTGGGGCTCGATACTTCCGGCTGAACCGTCCGGGCTAGGTCGCTTTTTCATCGGCTCGTGATCGAACCGCCGAAATCCATCGCATGGCATCACCCCAAGCCGTCGCCGAGAACGCGTACCCGGCCCGTGTGCATCCATTGCCCGATGCGATAGACCACTGGCGGGCCGAACGCGAATACTGGCTCGGTCGGCTTGAGACATACTACCTCGAAGCGTTCGGAGTCGGGCTCGACCGCTTGCAGACCGACGACGCCACCACGCCCGGCACGCGCGTGAGCGTGATCCAGGACGTCGCCAAGAGCAACCCCGACGCGTTCTTCGCCACCGGCGCTCGCGGCATCCTGTTCTACCTCCAGGAGCTCCGCGACCATGGCGTCGATCCGGCCTCGCTCGGCACCGTGCTGGAGTTCGGTCTCGGCTTCGGGCGATTGCTGCGGCACTGGCTGCCGATCGGGCCCGAGCTCTTCGGCTGCGACGTGACGCCAGAGGCCGCCGGGTATTGCGAGGAACTCTTCGGCGATCGCGCCCGCATCCATTCCAACGCCGAAGAGCCCCCGCTCGACTACGACGACGCCCAGTTCGATCACGTCTATGCCAACTCGGTGTTCACGCACATCCGCGGAGAGTCGGCGGTTCGCTGGGCCGAGGAGATGGTCCGCATCATCCGCCCGGGCGGCATCGCGATCTTCAGCGCCCTGGACGACAACGTACACCTGAACAATTTGAGCGAACGCGAGCTCGACCAGATCCTGCTCGATAACGACGGCGTGCGCGAGTGGGGCCGCCCCGGCGTGCGCGAGAACTACCGATACGCGACCGACGCGGCCGAGCGTCGCCTGTGGTCGCCGTGGTTCGAGGTGCTGGAGATCCGCCGCCACTTCAAGGACCAGCGGCACGTGATCCTGCGTCGCAAGCCTTAGCCGCGCAACCTGATGTAGACCCCCATCGCCGTCGCGCCCACGAGGTTGCTCACCAGATCCCAGCCGGTGTTGGTGTAGCCGCCCACGTTGGTGTCGGGCATGGTCAGTACGGCGACGAACTCGATGACCTCGTTGAGCGCCCCGAGGCCGATGCCCATGAGCACGCACGCGATGGCGAGCCCCGTCGTCGGTTTCGTCGAGGCGTCGCGTCGCCGCAGCGCACTCCGCAGGCACTCCCAGCACACCAGGGTGGCGACGGCGAACCCGAACGCGTGCGTCGCCTGGTCGTACTTGGGCAGCCACGGCGCCGGGCGATAGTTGTACAGCACCGCGTCACCCACCGGCACGTTCCCGCCCGCCAGGTGCATGATGGCCCACGCCAGCAACCCCGCGATGGCGACCGTCGAGAACCGCACCCGCCGATCGATCGCCACCACCGCGACGGCCATGATGACCATGGTCACCGCGTAAAACAGGAACTCCATGTTGCCATTCGTGGCGGCGAAGATGGTGAAGCCGACCAGGGCGACCGCGAAGAGGATGGCGGCGGCGAGGCGGGTGGGGTCTTTGAGGAAGGGCGGGTGCTGAGATGGCATGACTCAGTATCGTCCAACAGCAAGAACCACGCTTAGTCGTTGGGCACATACTTCCACAATCCCTGGGTGAAGGACAGCGGCACCGCCTGGTCACCCTCGATCGTGTACTCGTACCGTTCCAGCTTTCCTTCGCCAAATCGCAACTCGAGCATCACGGCCACCTGGCCCTCCGTGGCGCGTACATCAATCTGGATCACGCAGTCCCGATAGCCATCGCCCCAGGACCTGTTCGCGTCGTTGAAGGCCTTGACGCAGCGAGGCAATTCGTCAAACGATGCCGTGAAGGCAAGCTCGTCTCGGGGCACGAAGTGTCCGGGATTCATCGGATCGAACAACTCGTAGCTCGGCTCTTCGCTTTGGACTTCCCGTAGCGTGTTGAGCATGACGCGGCTCGGGATCGGGCCATCTCCCACCGGGAACATCGCGAAGAGGAAGTCGTCTGGTGGAGGCTCCGCCATCGTGGCGTCCCATGTCACACGCTCGTATGGCCCCCTGATCTTGCTCCACGACTCCAACTCTCTCAAAACCCATTGCGAGCCGAGAATCAAACAGGTCGCGGCTATCGCCCCGAACAGAAAGGTCAGGATCGGCTTCCGCCTGCGGCTCTGCACATGTGGTCCATCAGGCATAGGTCTCTCCCAGGTTCTTCATGCCACAGATGCGCAATACAGGGTCGATCGGCAATTCAACTCCAGCCCTCCCACGCGAACCCCACCGGCATCCGATCCCCCGATCATGCAACCACGCAACCAGCCACTCACACGTGGATTGGAGTACCGGCTGTTGTCGACGGACACGACCTTGCCGGACCAGGGCCTTGCCGTCCGATGTGATCCATCGGGCCGCCCATGCGGCGGTTGTCTTGGCAGGTCCGAGTATACGAACCGCCTCGAAAGCTTCCTACACGCCCGTTCGTGACCGCGAATGTCTTCTGGACACGCGCCGCGGCGCGACGCGGGTGGCCCCGAGCCGGCGTCACCGGGCCCCCGCTCCATCGCATCGTGCCCCGGGCCCTCGGGCACGGTGCGATGGGGCGGGGGCGGCCGGCGGCCGCGTGGTGGCCCGGTTCTCGGGCGTGCGAATCCGGAAATCCGGTGTGCGGGCGGCCGCTCCCCGCGTGCGGCCGGGAAGAGTTCAAGCGGGGGCACGCATGGGCCGATGGTGTCGCATGGGCGCCGGGGCGGCGCGATCCGGATGGCACCGGCGAAGGAAGAAGCACATGGCGCGGCGGGCGGACAAGCGGCAGCAGGCGTTCATCGAGGACATGAGGGTCTTGACCGAGCACTGGCGGCAGGCCGACCCGGCGAGCTTCGGCGTGACCGAGCAGCAGGCTCTGGCGCTCATCGAGAAGTACGAGGCCGCGGCTGAATCGCTGCGCCAGGTCGAGAATGCACGGAGCCTGGCCAGGGCCCGCACGATCGAGAACCGCAAGCGCATGGGCGCGCTGCGCACCGAGTTCGGCGCGCTCAGCGAGATCATCGACGGGGTGGCCAAGTCGACGGGCGACAAGGACGTGTACGCGCGGGCCCGCATCGCCAAGCCGGACCGCCGCGCGCCGCTGCCGGCGCCGCCACCGCCATCGAGTTTCGAGCACACGCTGCGCAACGACGGGTCGATCGAGGTCACATTCGAGATCGAGGACGGCGGCCGCGGCGGTCTGGTGTACGAGGTGCAGCGCCAGCTCGTGCCCATCGACCGGCTCGAAGGGCCCGATCGGGCCTACGAGCCGCTGATGGTGGTGGCCGCCAGGCATTTCCGCGACGACCAGGTGCCCCAGGGCCTGCGGGAGGTGCGCTACCAGGTCCGGGCCCTGCGCAGCAACGGCACCCGCAGCGACTGGGCTCAGGGGTCAACGGTGTTCTTCGGCACGCAGAAGAGCGGGAGCCCCACGAGCGAAACCCGGGCCGATGCTGGCGTCGCGGGCGAGATCGGCGGGCCCAAGCCACGGTCCAGCAAGGCGGGGTCCACCAAAGCGGGGGCCACCAAAGCGGGGGTGCTGACCGGCTGACCCGGAAACGATTCGCCCGTTCGCTCAGGCGATCGCGATCGGCCGACCCTGATACGCCACGCTCGCGCCGCGAATCGACGACAGGGCCGTGGCCTCGAACAGCGTGCGGATGATCCGGGCCACGTCGCCATCACTGTACGCCCGGTGGTACCGCACCTCGATGGCACCCGGCTTGAGCATCGCCGCCATCGCGTTGCCGCGATAGTTGTCTTCATACGAGATGCCCTCGGCCTTCATCGTGTTGTGCTCGATGGGTGTTGGGAAGGCGATGAAGCCGCGGTCGTTGAGACGAGCTTGGCGTGGGGAAGATCGCCCCGAGCGAGTGCGGCAAGTGTGTCAGCGCCGAGTTGGATCAAGTCCAAACCTCCACAAGCTATGTTAAAGTCAATCACTCGAACACAACATCAAATCGTATGAACCTGTATCGACGCCCGAGCAATGGCTGAATCGCCTCAGCGACCGGCTCGGAGAACAGCGTCCAACCGTTCCTCGCCATCCACATCGGAGCATCAGCCTGATCATGTGGCATCACGAGTCTGTCCCCAGGTTCGCCGCCAGGTCCATACCTCCTTTCTCCGCACGCTTCACACAGATACGAGCCCGTATCGAGATCGGATTCCCAGGGCACACGTGCTTCCGCTGAGCAAAAGAATGCATCAAACCTAACACGCTGACACCAATCAGGTTGTCGACGGTAGTCTGACTCGGGCATGCTCACCCAGCACGGCACCCTGCCGTGTCGCCATCCAGAGAAGTCGGCTGCGTTGAGGAGCTTGTGATGAATCACTTCAAACCGCCCGATCATGTCGGATACCAGTTTTCGCTCTGGCTTCTCGATCAGTAACGCGGCTGTGCATTGGCGGACCATTTCGGGCGATGGCGACCGACATGCCTCGCAAAGCCAGCCGCGTTTGCGCAGCGGCTTCGACCACCGCTGGTCGGGGATCGCCCAGCGCGCCGGAACGAGGTTGAACAATACAGCACGTGTCACGAGGGATACTTCCCAGACTGCATCGCCTCCCACCCAAACCCCACCGGCATCCGATCCCCGCGCTCGTGCAACCACGCCACCAACCACTCGAACGCATCCACCAATCTCGGCCCGGGCCGATTGAAGTACTGGTTGCCGTCGATGAGGGCGACCTTGCCGTTCTGGACGGCGGGGAGCGAGCGGAACCAGTCCTGGCCGGCGATCTCGGCGGTGGCGTGGCGGGTCTGCTCGAGGTTCAGGCCGCAGGGGGCGATGACCAGGGCCTCGGGTTTGGTGGCCGCGAAGATGTCATGCGGGACGGCGATGGACTTGCCCGCGATGCGTTCGCTGTGCATGGCGCCGGCAGCGGCGCCCGAGCCTTCCTTCGCAACGGTCTCGTTGAGCGGGTGCCGGCCGCCGGCGCGCTCGATGAGCTGCACCGTCCAGTGGCCGGCGATGAACAGCGGGTCGGTCCATTCCAGGAAGCCGACGACCGGCGCGTACGCGAAGCTGGGCACGATCTCGGCGGCGGCGTAAAAGCGTTCGCGCAATCTCGCGACCGCGCGCACGGCGTCGTCCTCCTTGCCAATGGCCGCGCCGATGGTGAGACAGTCGTCGTACACCTGCTCGAGCGTGTGCGGGTCGAGGCTGATGACCCTTGGCTCAATCCCGGCCTTCTCCCCGATGCGCCTCGCCGCCGCCTCTACTTCCGGTAAGGCGATGCTGCACACCTCGCACAGGTTTTGGGTGAGGATGATGTCGGGCTCGAGCGACTCGAGCATCCCCGTGTCCAACTCGTACAGCGAGGACGAATCAGAGAGCGTTTCGCGGACCTGCCGATCGATGTCAGCCGCCGCACTTAAG
>JAUHYE010000093.1 GCA_030426395.1 Phycisphaerae bacterium | reverse complement strand
CCATGGCGTCAGGGTAGGGGGCGGGGGTGTCTGGGGGTGGTGGGGGGTGGTGGCGCCCCTTGGTGTTTGGGAGGATGCTTTGGAGGGTTTCTGGTCCTTCGCCGCTCGGCGGGGCACCCCCTGAAGACAGGGGCCGCCGCGCCAGCGCTCGCCCAATTGGGTTGTTCTTGAGCGCTCGCGTTGCTCGCTTGCGGCCTAACGGCCGGGCCGCTCAGCGGCCGCGCCTCCGCATGCGCCGGCGCCCGGAAGACCGGGCTTGGCGGATGCTGCGTCGCGAGCACCACTGTTGTCGGGCACGCACGGTTATTTCGCGACGGGGCATCCGCCGAGCGAGTCTTCGAGCGAAGAGCGCATGCCCCGGCGCGGCGGCTGAGCCGCCCGGCCGTTAGGCCGAAGCGACCAAAGGGAGCGCTCAAGAACACCCCCATTGGGCGAGCGCTGGCGCAGCGGTCCCGTCTTCGGGCCCGCTCCGCCGAGCGGTGGACGCCCAGGAACGCCCGATTCCACGAGCGCCGAACGCCCCCAACCCGGCCCCGCACCACACCCCCGCGGCCCGCGGGCGCCAGCGCGGGTGCCCTATCCACCATGGTGGGTGCCAGGTTTGTTGTGGCGGGTCTCGTACCCGCGGCCGCGGATTCGATATCCACGGCCGTGGGTGCGAGATCCACGGCCGCGGATTCAATATCCACGGGCGTGGGTACGAGACCCGCGGCCGTGGATTCAATGTCCGCGGCCGTGGATCTTGGATCCGCCATGGCAAACCGGAGATCCACCATGGCGGGTATTGTGCCCGCGCGGGCGGAAACCACGCCAGCGGGCCCGGAGCCGCGATCGGTTGCGGCGTGCAGCGCCCACACCATCAAGAGCCGCGGTCAGGCATCGACCTCATAGAGACGCGTGGCGAGGGCGCTGCGGATGTCGTCCCAGGCGTCGGGATGGTCCGAGCCAACCGAGACGCGCGGGTCGGTGTCCAGATCGACGCCCACGATCATGAGCACCACGTCGAGCTCTTGCTCGCTCCCATCGCTCAGGCCGGCCCGCAGCGTGGCCTTGCAGGCGACGCCCATCCGCGTCACCGTCACGTCGTGCCCCTTGGTGGGCTGTTCTCCGGGCGGCCCGCGCATGCCCGTGAGCCAGAGGGGTTCGCCCTCGCAGCGGATCGATCGGAGCATGCATCCGGGGTCGTCCTCCCGCAGGGCGGCCTCGAGTCGGTGGTGGATGAACTCGAACGGGCGGTCGCCCATCCACGCGAGCATGTGCGCGTTGGGCTCCAGGGGCGAGAAGTCGTCGCCGGTGATGTCCACCAGACGCAGCATCAGCATGCCCAGGGGAACGCCCTCGTCAAAGCCCGGCTCGAACAGCTCGAAGAAGCCGATCGCGTATGCCTCGAAGGCCGCTACCACCTCCTCGACCTGCTCGCCGGTGAGCCTGGTCGACGCTCCGCCGGGCGGGTGCAGGTCGGCCGGATCGATGTCGGGAAGGATCCGCCGCAGGGCGTCCATGTCGGCGGCCAACTGGGCTCGCGGCGCCGGGAACGCCTTACCCATCGCCACGCCCTGGGCCTTGGCCCGAGATCGAAGGAACTCGTACTGCTCCCACGCGGCGGCCCCATCGATGTCGCCATACCCGCGTGCCTTCGCCAGGGCGTTCATCGCACTCGTGGGCAGGCAGACGGAGGGGACCCGCTGCGCGATGGAAGACACATGCTCGGCCCGCAATGGCTGGCCGCTGCGCGACTCGAACCAGAACAGCAGGCTGGCGAGCGACGGGATGGGAATGGCGTGCAGGTCCATGCGCGTCGGAGTGTAGCGGCACGTGCATCCTGCGGGCTCGGACAGAGTCCTCGGCGCGCAATTCCAAGCTGAGCGGTTCTTCATCGAGCGTGCGCCCGCGCGCGGTGCGAACTAATCTTCTCCTGCCGCTCGATCGAGAGCGGGGCCGCCCCCCTTACCCCCACACGGAGTGTGTATGCATATGACGATTGCGCTCGTCCAGATGGCCATCGAGCCCGGCGAGCCGGAGACGAATCTCGAGTCGATGTCCGAGTGGATCGGCAAGGCGCGGGAGAAGGGGGCCGACCTGGTCGTGTTCCCAGAGGACGCCGTCGCCGGGCCGCTGGAGGGCCAGACGGCCTTCGCCGACCGGGCGCCCGAGTTCTTGCAACGCTGCCAGAAGCTGGCCGTGGAGCACCAGATCGACCTGGTGCCGGGGACGTGGTCGGTGCCGGATGTGGGCGTGCGGCGCCAACCGCATCGCCGTGGCGATCCCGTGCCACCGGGTGGTCCGCGCCGACGGCTCGCTGGCGGGCTATTACAGCAAGGCCAACCTGTGGGCGACCGAGGTGGGCGTCGTCACGCCCGGGCCCGGGCCGGTGGTGGTGCCCACGCGGCACGGCATGGTGGGGCTGACGATCTGCTGGGACGTCGCCCACCCGGGGATGTTCCAGGCGATGGCGGGGCTTGGGGCCGAGCTGGTCGTGTCGCCGACGTACTGGTCGCTCTCGCGGCGGGCCGAGGCGAGCCGCAGCTTCAAGAAGGACGAGTTGGACCTGATCGACTCGCTGTGTGTTGCGCGGGCCTTCGAGGCCGACGTGGTGCTGGCCTATTGCAACGCGGCCGGGCTGGTGGGCGGCGAGGAAGACGGGAAGAAGGAAGACGGAATCCTGAGCGGCCGCAGCCAGCTCACGCACCCGCACGACAAGACGTTGTGCAAGGCCAAGGGCAACGGCGAGCAGATGCTCGTCGAGACGTTCACGCACGCGCGGGCTGGGATGGCGATGCGTTAGTCGGGCGAGTTGGAACCGGTCGGGCCGCCGCCGCCATCACCCCCACCGGGCTTCTTGCGCCGGCGCTTGCGGCGTTTCTTCTTGCGCGGGCCGGCGTCGCCCTCGGGCGCGGGCGTGGATGTGGGGGGCGCGTCGCCCTCGGGCCGCTTCTTCTTGCGTCGGCGCTTCTTCTTGCGCACGGGGGCGTCGGTTGCTGCGCCATCTTCGGAAGTTGCATCGTCGCGCTTGGGCTTAGTCGGGCGTGGACGCGAGCGCGGCGGTGGCGGTGGGGCAACTGGTGGGGCGACCTTCGCCGCGGGATCGGGCGCGTCGGCGGGGTCGATGAGTTCTTCGAGCGGGATGGCGACCTCGCGGCCGTCGAAGTCGAGCTTGACGAGGACCAACTGAGTGAGGATCTGCGTGTCGAGCACGATGCCCGTGCCCTCGGTCGTGCCCACCGGCGTCTTGCGGTGGGGCAGGCGGGCGGAGAGCTCGCGATAGCTCTCGTCCTCGTAGCGCAGGCAGCACATGAGCCGGCCGCAGCGGCCCGAGATCTTGAGGGGGTCCAGCGTCGCCTTCTGCTGCTTGGCGGCGCGCATGGGGACGGGTTTGAGCACCTTCAGGAAGTTCGTGCAGCAGCAGTGCTGGCCGCAGCGTTCGTAGTCGGCGGTGAGCCTCGCCTCGTCGCGCGCGCCGACGGGGCGGACTTCCACGCGCGTGCCGTCCGGTGCTTCCTTCTGCAGCGCATCGCGGAGCTGGCCGGCTTGCAGGCGCGGGTCGGGGCCGCGCTGGGGCCCGCCTTTTTGCTGCTGCCCGGGCGGCAGGCCCTCGGCCCCCCCAGCCTGTTCGGCGAGGTAGTAGTACGTCAGTGTCTCGCCGCCCAGGATGCCCTCGGCCTGCACGATGCGGATGGTGACGCCGATCTCGTCGGCGACCGTGCGGGCCCGGAGTTTCAGTTCGTGGGCCGACTGCTCGAGCTTCGCCTGCGTGTCCATGTCCTCGGGCGTGGCGACGCGGAGGATGCGGCCCCCACCTGACTTTGAGTCGTAGAACGGATAGTCGCGGCCGCCCGAGTGCTCGATGTACTCGAGCATCTCTTTACGGCTGATGCTCTTGCCGCAGCCGCTGTTGGGGCAGGTGCTGGTGAGCATCTCGCCCATCTCGGTGCCGCGGAAGGTGCGCGCGACGAGCCTGCTGCCGCAGCCGGGCGTCACGTCGAGGGTGTAGCGGAACTCGCCGATGAGCTTCATCGCCCCGAAGCGGCACACGACCGTCTTGGGCGCGGTGAGTTTCTCTCGCGCGATGCGATCCTGCTCGTCGGTGTACTCGGCGAGGTCCTTCTCGAACTGTGGGAGCGGGACGATGGGCATGGGTGTACAGAGGGCTCCGAAATCGACAGAGCGAGTGTGCGGCGGAAGGCCGCTACGGAGCGCTCAAGATATACTCGCTTACCTGCCGCCCGCGCCGCCGGCGGCCGAACGCGCCTGCGCGAAGACCTGGGCGAGGTCCTCGCTGCGCTGCAAGGACAAGGCCCGGCCGTTCTCCACGCGGTAGACCATCAGCCGCTCGGCCCGCTGGTCGAGCACGTAGAGCAGTTCCTCGCTGCTGCTCTGGCCCTGGGTGGTCATGGCCGAGTACGCGCCGCCCGCGGCGGCCATCTCGGCGATGGCGGTGGCCGGCGCGACGGGCGAACTCCCGGAGCGCTCGGCCTGCACGAGCACGAGGCCAAGCAGCACGAGGGCGCTGGCGAGCAGGGGGATGGTTCCGCGACGAGTTGTGATTTGGTTGTTGTTCATCGTCCACCTCCCGCCTGACCTTGCGCATCCAGACGCAGGTTGCGATAGCCGATGCCCTCGAAGGCCTGGCGCGACTGGTCCCACTTGAGGGTGACCATCTCCTGGTTGGAGGTGTCGATGACGTGGACGGCGCTGCTGGGCGATCCGGTCATCTGCCCGCCGAGCACCATGTACTCGCCGCGCGGGCGCTGGGCCTGCTGGGCGGTGGCGGCTGGGGCCAGGGTGACGACGCCCAGCGCGAGCAGCAGCGCGGCGTTGAGCGCGACCAATGCCACGCGCGGGTCCGTGAGGCGCGATTTGGTGGCGCGCGATCCGGGCGCGCGTGTGGTGGATTCCATGATGATGCTCCGGGTGGTGGGGGCCCGTTTTTTCGGGCCGGTCCTGTTCGGGGCGTGGGTATCGGTTCGACTTCGGGTGGACGATCAGTCCTGGTGGCCGCGCTTGGCGGGGATCACCGTGGCGGCGACGATCGCGATGACCACGATGCCCGCCACGCCCAGGTTGGCCAGCACGGGCGGATCCTTCGGATCGGTCGGCCGCGGCGGGCGGAGCTGCTGGGGCGCCGATGATCCGGCCGCCTGGGCCGACGCGTCGGCGGGCAGGGCCAGCGTGAGCGAGCCGGCCAGCACGGCGGCGGCCAGGCCGGTGCGCAGGCCAGGGCCCAGAGTGCGGCGGAGAAGGTCGGTGTGCGGTCGGGGGTGGTCGGTCATGTCGGCGGCTCCCTGTGGGCTGTCTCGAAAGGCTGTACCGCGGCACGGCCCCTGGCGTTGCACAGTGTACGGCCGCCGAGGGGGTGGGGATGCCGGTTTCAGGTGGCGGGTGATTGCCCGGCCAGCCGCCGATCGAGCCCCTCCCGCACGGCGGGCCATTCCTGGGCGATGATGCTGTAAAAGACCGAGTGGCGGCTGGAGCCATCGGGCATGATGATGAGGTTGCGCAGCGTGCCCTCGTAGGTCGCTCCGAGTTTGGCCATGGCCCGCTGTGAGGTTGTGTTGAGGTGGTGGGTCTTGAGGCACACCCGCAGGGCCCCGCCGCCGGCGTGGCGAGACGCGGGCGGGAAGATCGGCGTCTCGAAGGCGTGGGCCAGCAGCAGCCGCTTCATCTCGGGGTTCACGCGCGTGCCGCGATGCTCGGGGGCGATGAACGTCCAGCCGATCTCCAGCGTGCGGTGCTCGGGGCGGATGTCGAGGTAGCTTGTCATGCCGATGACCTCGCCGGTGGCGACGAGCCGCAGCGTGAGCGGCTCGATGTCCGTGGCGTCCATCAGGAATCGCACATAGTCGTGCATGCCCGACGCATCGAAGGGTGCGGGTGGACGCGTGAACCAGCGGAAAGTCTCGGGCGCACCGGCGGCCGTCAGCAAATCCGGTGCGTCGGCCAGCGAGGTCGGATCGAGCCGGACGGCGCGGCCGATCAGCGGTTCGCCGACGATCGGGCCGCTCACACGACGCTCATGCCGTGGCGTTCGATGAGGCTCACCAGTTGCACCGGGTCGATGGGCGTGCCCTCGGGGAAGGCCGCGTCGCAGGCCTCGAAGAATCGCTCCAGCCCGCCGGGCGAGGCGTGCACCAGCGCGGTCACGGGCCGGTCGGTACGGTTGGCGAAGCTGTGGATGATGCGCTTGGGTCCGAATGCCGCCTGCCCGGCCTTGACCACGGTGGGGATCGAGCCCACGGTGACCTCGAGCTCACCGTCGAGGATGTAGAACGTCTCGTCCTCGAACCAGTGGACGTGCGGCGGGTTGGCGAAGCCGGCGGGGATGGTGATGCGGAAGTAGCTGCACGCGCCCTTGGTCTCGTGGGCAGTCAGCAGCACGTCGGTGCTCACGCCCATGACGTTGAGGGTGCGCTTGGAAGGGCCGTTCTTCGGGCCGCTGGCTGGTGCGACGGTGGTGGGCAAGTGGGACGCTCGTTGGCCGGCACGGGCGGCGGGGGCCGGTTCCATCCGGCCGCCCCACCTCACGCGCCCGCCGGCGTGGGCGCAGCACGAATGATGGGCGTTTCGCCGATGGGAATCAACTCCCCCCGATCAGGTCCCCCAGCCCCCCAAGCACGCTGCCCTCTCCCAGGCGGCTCCCGCCCTGGCTGGGCGCCGCCTGGATCACGCGGTCGGCCAGTCGGCTGAACGGCAGCGTTTGCAACCACACCGTGCCCGGGCCGGTGAGGGCGGCGTAGAACAGCCCCTCGCCGCCGAAGATCTTGTTCTTGATGCCCTTGACGAACTCGATGGTGTAGTCGACGCTGCTGTCGAGCGCGACCAGGCAGCCCGTGTCGACGCGGAGCTTCTCGCCCGGGGCGAGTTCCTTGACCAGCGTCGTGCCGCCGGCGTGCAGGAAGGCCTGGCCGCGGCCGGTGTCGCTGCTGAGCCTCTGCATGATGAAGCCCTCGCCGCCAAAGAAGCCGACGCCCAGGCGCTTCTGGAAGGCGATGTCGACGCTCACGCCACGCGCGGCGCACAGGAAGGCGTCCTTCTGACAAATGAGCCGCCCGCCGTGGTCGCCCAGTTCGATGGGAACGACGTGCCCCGGATACGGCGCGGCGAACGCGCAGTCACGCCGCACCGAGCCGTGGTTGTGGAAGTAGGTGATGAAGAAGCTCTCGCCGGTGATGGTGCGTTTGCCGGCCTCGAAGAGCTTACCCAATAGGCCGCCGCCCTGTTTCATCGAGAGCTGGGTGGCCATCTCGATATCGGGCTCGAGGTACATCATCGCCCCCGCCTCGGCGACCATGGCCTCGTCGGGGTCGAGGGTGATGATGACGGCCTGCATGTCGTCGCCGATGATGCGGTATTCGATCTCGTCCACATGGTTTGGCATGGGGTCCTCCTGAGGGTTGTCTTCGGAGGATACCCACGCGCGTTTCCGCTCGCGCCCGCGTCGAGCGCGGTCCAAAGTGGGCGGAACTCGAGAGATGGACATAGGCACGGGTTGCCAGTCGGAGCACTCAGAACGAGTAGGACACGCTCGCTCCCAGCATGAGGCCCTGACCCAGTTCGAGATCCCCCAACCGCCCGCCATCAGCCGCCCGCAGTTCGAGGCGGCGGTATGCCCAGGTGCCGATCTCGCCGCGCAATTCGAGCCCGGGCAGGGGGATGTAGCTCGCGAAGATGCCCACGGGTACGGCCAGGTCCGTCAGGATGCCGTCGGTCGCCGCCGCGTTGTCGTCGTCCAGTCGGAACTGGTGGTACTCGACGCCCGCGAAGGCGCCGGCGATCCATTCGTCTCCGAACGCATGGGTCAGGGTCGCGCGGTAGGCGGTGAGCGAGGGCGTGGGTCCGAACTCGAGCCGCGTACGATCGGCGATTTGCCACGCACCGACCGGAAAGGCGATGAGCCATGGGTCCCGTTCCAGCCGCGAGAGCACCCCGACGCCCAGACCCAGCGTGAGCGTGTCGTTCACGCGATACAGGGCAGTGGTGACGGCGCGGTAGCTGTACGAATCGTCCGGGCAGCGGTCCTCCTCGCGCTCGTTGCCCAGGCGGATGGCCGCCCCAAGCCGCAGATGCCGATCGAGCGTCTTGCCGACCTCGAGATCCTGCCCGATGCCAAGCGTCAGCCCGTTGGACGCGCCGTGTCCCATCGGGTCGTTGCGATCGGGTTCGCCCGGGCCAACGGTGCCGAAAGCGCCATCGAGGCCCTCGAACCGGTAGAACGAGGTCGTGTGGTCGGTCGCGAACGACAGCGTGGTGTGCTCGGTGGCGTGGAAGTCGATGGCCACCTCCGTTTGGAAGCGCAGCGTGGCCAGGTCGCCCGCATCGCTCCGCACGCCGGCGGCGGGGTTGCCCGTGGCGCCACCGGTGACGACGAAGTCCACGCGATCCCAGAAGGAACTGCTTTCACTCTCGGCGGCTTCGCCCGTGTCTTCGATCGGATCTGGTGGCTCGTCCGGCGTGCCCTGGCCCGAAGCCGAGAGAGTGAGGGTGGTGAGCGCCATCCAGGCGGCCAGGATCGTCGCGTGACTTGGCATGCACCGATTTCCTTGTACGAGGACGACGTCAACAAAGGGCCAATGCGGCATGCCGCAAGGCGCGGTGCCCTCTTTTCGGATCTCGGTCGGTCGGATTTCATCGGTCGGGGCGTTCGAGCCGACCGCCCCCCGTGGGGCCTACCTCTGGACGTGATCAGCATCCCGCGTCGAACGCGTTCTGGAACGCGAGGAAGTCGAATAGCGACAAGACGCCATCCCCGTCGAAGTCGGCCCGCAGATCGCCGGCATCGAAGAGGTTCTGGAATACGAGGAAGTCGAAGATGGTGAGCTCACCATCGCCGTCGAGGTCGGCGACGCAGCCGGCCGCGCCACGGCCATAGAGGACGTAGGTCTCGGCGCCCGATCTGCGCAGCACGACATCGTCGACCCCGTCGGCGTTCACGTCGCCCGCCGGGTTGGCGTCCCAGCCGAACCGGGTCTTGCCCATGGATCGATCGCCGGCGATTCGCATGACCAACTCGCCGTCCGGCTCGCCGAGGTCGACCACAGGGGGCGTGTCCTCGCCGCCAAAGACCACATACGCCGCGCCGGCGCCGCGATCGAGGTAGCTGTAGGCGTTCAGCTGCGAGCCTTCGTAGGGTGCGCCGATCGCCACGTCGTCGAAGCCGTCGCCGTTGAGGTCGCCCGCGCCACCGATGAACCGCCCGCTCTGGGCGTGCAGCGCCTGCCCGTCGGCGCGGAATCCCGCGCCCGGGGCCAGCGTGTCGAGGTCGATGTCGCCATCGAATCCGCCCTCTCGGCCATACACGATGTACGTCTGGCCGGTCCCGAAGCCGTAGCCGCCGTCGATGCCCGCGTTGGGGATGCCGATGGCCAGGTCGCCCACGCCATCGCCGTTCACGTCGCCCACGCCCGCCTGGTCGTAGCCCAGGTCGGCGAAGCCGGTCAGGCCTGTGTGCGCGATGCGAACGCCGCCGCCGTCGCCGAGCAGGCTGTCGATGTCGGCCGACGCGGGGAACGCGTCGCGCCCGAAGACCACGCGCAGCACGCTTCCGGTCCCACTTGCGATCAGGTCGCCGACGCCGTCGCCGTTGACGTCGCCCGCGTCGCGGGCCGAGAACGCGCCGTTGATGATGAAGCCCGCAATGCCGTCCAGGTCCGCGCGGGCGAGCGTGGGCGCGAAACCATCGCGCGAGCCCAGCACCACGCCCAGGCCGCCCGAGATGCTCACCAGCACGTCGCCCAGGCCGTCGCCGTTCAGGTCGGTCGCCGACAAGCGCAGGCCCGTCCCGTTGCCGGGTTGCTCGGCGGCGAAGTGGAACCCGTTGGTGCCATCCAGGTCGTCCACGCTCAGCGTCGGCGCGAACCCGTCCCGGCTGCCGAAGACGACGTACGCCCCGCTGGGCACCGGATCGGATCCGTAGGGCGACGTGCCTTCCGCCCCGACGAGAACGTCGTCGATCCCATCGCCGTTCACGTCGCCCGCCGCCGCGACGGCAGAGCCGACGCCCTGCCGGGCGATTGCGCCCTCGAGCCGGAACCCGTTGGTCCCGTCCAGATCGTCGAGCGATACGATGGCGGGCAGGCCGCCCTCGCGGCCGAACACGATCGCCGCCGCCCCGGCTCGAAAGAGCCCGCCCCCCTCGGCGCCGGTCATCCCGATGACCAGGTCGGCGATGCCGTCGCCATTGACGTCGCCCACGCCCGCCGCGGTCTGGCCCGACTCGCCCTCCAGGCGGAAGCCGATCGTGCCGTCGAGCTCGGTGACGGCGAGCGTTGCGGGGAAGGGCTCTTCCAAGGGCCCCTGGGCCAACGCGGGCGCCGAGGCCAGTGCCAGGGCCAGGCCGGCGATGGTTGCCAGGGTGATGGTGGTGGTTTGCGGTGTTTGGACGGCATTCGCTCGCATCGTGGATCTCCTTCTGCCAACAAGATACCACGACACGGCGGCGGAACCAAAGCTAATTCCCCCAGCCCGACTCTTTTCTGCGCGCCCGTCTCACGGGCAGCCGGCATCGAACGCGTTCTGGAACGCCAGGAAGTCGAAGATGGTCAGCGCGCCATCGCCGTCGAAGTCGGCCAGCGACTGGCCCTGGTCGAAGGCGTTCTGGAACGCGAGGAAGTCGAAGATCGTCAGCACGCCGTCCAGATCAAGATCCGGGCAGTCCAGCGGCTCGACGAGCACGGAAACGCCCCCATTGTTGTCGCCGCACGGGTTGTCGACGATGCCGATCGTGAGCGGCTCGCCCGCGCGCTTGCGGAAGACGGTGCGGTAGGGCCGCATGATCGACAGCTCGGCCGTGCGCGCGACGGTGCGCGGCGCGTGCGGGCGGCTGACGACCGTCGCGTCGGCGGTCTGCACCTCGTGTTGCGTCACGAAGCCGTTGAAGCAGCCGAAGCCGTCCGAGCCGCAGCCGGTGACCGAGATGCCCCAGCGGTTGTACGCAATGTACACGCCCTCGACGGCGATGGTGCTGTACAGCCCGGGCTCGAGGTCCAGCGGCAGCCCTGCCACCGCCGGCGGCGTGGCGCACAGGTCGCGGGACTCGATGTCGTAGACGGTCTGGGCGAGTGCGAGGGTGGGGGTGGCGATGATCGCGGCAACACTCAGGATTAGGCTCAGGAGGGGTGCGGGCGTTCTCATGGGGCTCTCCTTTCGCTCGTGAGCGTCAAAGGCGGGCCGTGGTCACGCCGGGCGCGCAGGCGAAACGCCCGCGCGGGGCGAACCCCGTGCGGGCGTGATCTTGCTTCCAGGCGTTGCAACGGCTCAGGCCGCGTCGGTGTCCGATGCCTTGGCCGCCTGCGGCCCGCCCTGGCTGCCCTGGTTGCCGAAGTTGGCGGGCGAGGCCACGCTCCACTCGCTGGCCACGCCGTTGGTCAGCGTGGTGCGGACGCGGTAGAGGGCACGGCGCAGGCCCACGGGCACGGCCTCGTCGTGGTATTCCTTCTTGCCGACGGTCGCCAGCGAGGTCCACGGGCCCTCCTCGCCGGTCAGCAGCACGGTCTGCCGCTGGACGTCGTAGGTCGCCCCGCCGCCGCTGGTCACGTCGAAGGTGACCATGATGCTGCCGTCGGTGCGCACGTCGGTCTCGACGTTCTCGGGCTGGGGCGCATCGCTGCGCGGGGTGGGCGGCGCGGGCGGGTCGATGTGGGCCCGCACGTACACGCCCGGGTCGCCGGTGTCCTTGGCGTAGCCATCGACGATGTCGGTGAGGCCGGCGAGCTTGGTGCGCAGCGCCTTGAACTTGTTGCGCTTGCCGTTCGAGGCGCTCTTGGCCGAGCTGGCCGCCGAGACCTGGTTTGTCTTGGCGTTCTGGGCCTCTGTCAGGGCCGTCCCCAGGCCCGAGATCTGGTCGACACTGAGACCGATATCCGGGGGCGTGCCCTGGTTGCCGGTCCACACGGCGAAGAGGTCGGCGGCGTATTGCAGGAGTTCGGCGTCTTTCACTGGCGTTCTAGGCATAACGGTGTTCCTAGTGGTATGGACGCCTGCTCGAAACGAGACGCCCCGGATGCCCGCGGCGCCCCGGGGACCTTCCCAGGGGCAACCAGCGGCTCAGGGGGTTCATCGGGGTGAAACGGGGGCGACTTCAGTCGGTGGCAAGTTTTTTTCTCGATCGATCTGTTTTACAGGTCCGCACATGCGGCCCATGCGGGCTGGCGGGGCACTCCGTGCCGGGTTTTATGGAGATAGCGTGGCCCCCGGATTGGGGGGCCTGATGCCTCCCCCAACGAGCCCATCGCGCAAGCGAGGGGAATGGACGCCCAAAGGCCACGCGGTGCGGACCCCGCCCGGGGCGATGGGAGGCCACCCGCCTCCCCAACGAACCCCCGCGGTGACGCGGGGGCAGGGCGAGGCCCGACGCTGGCCCCACTGACCCGGGGGATTCGTACAACCCCTTAGGCGGGTACACTGCCTGTCGGCATGCCGAGCGATTCCCCAACAGCCTGGAAGCGTCGTACATCGGACGGATTCTTGGCCGTGGACAAGTTGGTGCAATTATGACCCGTGTCTTCATCAGCTCAATTCAACTAGAAAAACGCCCAGAGATTGAGAAGCGTCTCCGTACGGCGGGCCTTGACGTCAACGGGATGGAGATCTTCGGTGCGCGTTCACAAGAGTCAATCGAGGTTTGCCTTTCCGAGGTCCGCAAGGCGGACGTTGTTGTACTGATTGTCGGTCCACGGTACGGCTCCCTGTTGCCAGTTGGCATCTCCTACACGCATGCGGAGTTTCGAGAAGCGCGTGATGCGGGCATACCGGTACTCGCCTTCATGCTGCCAAACGCGCCAGATCTCTCCGACATTGAGATCAATCAACTCTCAGCATTCTGGGACGAGGTAGGTACATCTTTCACATACGAGAAAGTATCTGATGCAAGCCAACTAACAGGGGCCATCTTGTCATCTCTAAGAAATGCTGAGATGAAGGGGGCACTCGGGAATCGCTACTCGCCGTTCAAGACCTATGACCGATTCTTTTCGAGTGAACTTGGGGACAAAGCCGGCAGATTCAATCACAATGGAGCGTTGATTGGCAGGTCAACGGAGCTGGAAGAGATCGTATCTTTTCTCAAACGCGATTCAGGCGTCATCATGCTCAAGGCCCCGGGGGGTACGGGGAAGAGCCGTCTTTTGCTCGAAGCGGCACGACTTGCGAGCGATCGCTCAGGAATGCCGCACGTCAGATTCCTCGGCCCTGGAGACCAGTGGAGTGGCGACGATGTCAACAGTCTTCCGACGGAGCCGCTCGTGCTGGTCGTCGATGACGCGCACCGTCGCTGGGATCTCGCTGCTGTCATTCGTGCATGCCTCCAGCACAATCCAACAACTCGATTCATTGTCTCGTGCCGACCGAGCGCGATTGATGTAGTGAAGCCCCATATCTCCAATCTGCCGGCGGCGGGTGACGTCACGGAGTTGGAACTGGCACGACTCTCTGAAGAAGAATCGGTCCAACTTGCCGAACATCACCTTAGTTCCGCTTTCGACTCTCACGCCACAA
>JAUHYE010000092.1 GCA_030426395.1 Phycisphaerae bacterium | reverse complement strand
GCTGTCGCCGGTGTTCAGCGCAACATAGCCGCCGTTCTTGGTGGCCAGTTTCTGCTTGACGATGTCGGCCTGGATGGTCGCGCCAAGTTGGTTCGCCTGGCCGGTGAGGTCGGCGCTGTCGTGATAGTCGGTCTTCTTGCCGTCCGGGCCGGTGGCCTTGAACGCGTCGTTGCGGGTGTAGCACCAGAGCACGGTGACCATGCCCAGGGCGTGGGCGTGGGCGAACATCTCGCTGACGTACTGGATCTGCTCGCGCGAGTTGTCGCTGCCGAAGTAGATCGTCGCGCCCACCGCGATGGCGCCCATCTCGTAGCACTGCTGGATGGTGCCGTAGAGCGTCTGGCTGTGGACGTTGGGATAGGTCAGCAGCTCGTTGTGGTTGAACTTGACCAGGAAGGGGATCTTGTGGGCGTACTTGCGCGCGACCGAGCCCAGCACGCCGTAGGTCGAGGCCACCGCGTTGCAGCCGCCCTCGATGGCCAGCTTGACGATGTTCTCGGGATCAAAGTACTGCGGATTGGGCGCGAAGCTCGCGCCGGCGGAGTGCTCCACGCCCTGGTCGACGGGCAGGATGCTGACGTAGCCGGTGCCGCCCAGCCGCCCGGCATTCAGCATCGTCTGGTAGTTGCGCAGCACGGGCAGCGGCCGGTCGCTCTGGGCCACCACGCGGTCGATGAAATCGGGCCCGGGCAGGTACAGCGAGCCCTTATCGAAACCGGTGGCCGTGTAGCCGAGGAGGCTGTCGGCGTCGCTGCCGAGGATGGAGGCAATATCACGGCTCGAAGACGGCTGGGCGGTCATGGTCGTCACGGTTGGGGGCTCCACGAGGCGGTTTGGGTGTGCAATCGCCATGGTAGGGCCGGCCCTCGCGAAAGGCACTACGATTCGGGTGCTGGACGGGCCGCTCTCGACCACGATCCGGCTCACAATCGCCGCCGGCGCGTGGGGCTCAATGGGGGGTCATCGGCCGCGGCAAGGGACGAAACCCATGGACCTCTTCCTCTCGCTGTGGCTGCCGATCCTCGTGTGCGGCGTGGTGCTGTTCTTCGCCAGCTTCGTGGCGTGGGCCCTCTCGCCGCACCACAAGCCCGACGTCAAGTTCCTGCCCGACGAGGACGCGCTCTTCGCCGTCATCAAGCAGCAGAACCTCACGCCCGGCCAGTACATGTTCCCCAAGTGCGAGCACGCGGACATGAAGAACCCCGAAGCGGTCGCGCGCTACAAGGCCGGACCGTGGGGCCTCCTGCGCGTGTGGCCCACCGAGGTCAGCATGCCTAAGAACCTCGCCGCGACGTTCACGATGTTCTTGATTGTCTCCGCCGTGATCGGCTACCTCGCCAGCGTCGCCTTCCCGCGCGGCGCGGCGTTCGGCGACGTGTTCGCGTTCACGGCCATCGCGGGCGTGATGGCGCACACCGCCGGGGGCATCCTGGGCGAGATCTGGTTCACCAAGCCGCTGCGGGCCAAGGCCATGGACTTCGTCGACGGCGTGGTGTACGGGCTGCTGACGGGGTTGATCTTCGCGCTGCTGTGGCCGGGGCTGCCGGCGTAAGCGGGCTTACTCGTTCGCGCCCAGTTCCTGGAGCACCAATCCCACCGCCTTGTCGCACGCGACCGAGGCCATCGGCGTCGCGGCGTTGGCCGCCGCCAGCAGCACCGCGTCGCGCTCGGGGGCGATCCACACCGTGGCGAACCACAGCGTGTTGCTGCCGTTGTGGGTCAGCACGACGCCGCCGGTTTCGGGCGTTTCTTCCGTGTTTTCTTCGGTTTCCGGCTCGCTCGGCGCATCCGCGCCGCGCGCCCATCCGCGTTGGGCCACGAGCCATCCGGCCGCGAACGCCTCGACCGGCCGGTGCAGCTCGGCGTAGTCCTCGCGCGACAAGCCAAGCGCGTCGCGTTCACCGTCCTCCAGGTCATCGCCCCGCGCGTGGGCCATGCAGAAGCGGCCCCAGGCGGCCATCGTCAGGTGCAGCGTGCCGGCGGGCCCGTACGCGGGCGGGTTGTCGGCCAGGCCGCCAGGAAGGCGCGGCTCGAGCGTGCGGTTCCACAGCGGCGCGTGGCCCACGGGTTGCTGCGGCGCCTCGGCGTCGTCGCCGATGGGCGGTGGGCCGAAGCCGAACTCGCCCTCGGCGATCCCAAGCGGCGTGAGCACGCGCTCGACGACGAGTTCTTCCCACGGCTTGTCCTGCCCCGACTTGGCCGCCAGCCGCTCGGCGATCACGCCCGCGACCATGTACCCCAGGTTCGAGTACCGCCCCGGCTCGCCCGGCCCGGGCCTGGGGTCCGGATTGGCAAAGGCGTACAGGATGGCGGCCTCGCGTCCCGCGCGGGCCTCTTCTTTGCGCAGCCGCACGATGACCACCGTGGGCGGGTCGCTCGGCAGCCCCGCGCGGTGGCGCAGCAGGTCGGCCACCGTCGCGCTCGCGGTGGCCTCGCTCATGTCGCCCGCCAGGTCGGGCAGCAGTTCTGCGAGCGTGTCGTCCCACGCCAGCGCCCCCTCGGCGACGTAGGTGGCCAGCAGCGTGGCGGTGAAGGCCTTGGTGTTCGAGCCGATGTGCCAGAGGTCGCCGGCTTCGACGGGCGTCTCGCTATTCACGACCCGTGTACCGACGGCCCATGGGCCGACGCTTCGGGCCGCGTCGCCATCCCAGCGCGTGCCATAGGCCGCCAGGGCGGGCACGCCGTGCTGGTCGCGGATGGCCTCCAACCGATCGGATGGGGGGGCTGGGGCGGACGGGTCGGCCGGCGAGCCCATGGCGTGGCCGGTCAAGAAGGCCATGGCCAGCAGCGGGGCCAGCAGGGCGCGGGCGGATGGGCGGCGATGCAGGGGCGTCGGCATGGCCAAGGCTATCCAACACGACGCCAACGCCCACGACCGAGAGCGATCCCGAGCAAGCCCACGCCAGGCGGCGGCCGGTCGGGCGGACCCACCGGTCGGCTGGATAGGGCCGCCAATCGATCGGGCCGAACCGCCTATCGGTTGGGCGGAGCCGCCGGTCGGTTGGGAGGACCCACCGGCCAACTCGGCGTAGCCACCAGTCGGCTCGGCGTAGCAACCAGCCGATTGGGTCGAGCCGCCAGTCGGTTGGGTGGAGCCGCCAATTTGCTCTTTACTTTCGATTTATTCATAACCGACTTGACAATGTGAAATTATATTGCATATTATTGATTTCTCAATCAATAAAGTGCAACAAAGCCATGCAATACCCGATCGAAATCCAATCAAGCCCGCCGACGCCCGAACGGGCCGCGATGGAGCGTTCCCCGCTCTCGCGGCTGCCCGAGGACGACCTCTCGCTGGTCGTCCAGTTCGTGCTGTGCTCGGGCTCGCTCAAGGACCTGGCCAGGCGGTACGGCGTGAGCTACCCGACCATCCGGGGCCGGCTGGACGGGCTCATCGAGCGGTTGCGGGCGGCGGTCGAGGATCGGCCGCGGGACCCCCTGGCCGAGACCCTGGCCGAGATGGTGCAGCGGGGTGAGCTGACGGCGACGGGGGCTCGGAAGGTCCTCGAGGCGGCGAAGGAACGGGATCAGGAACGCAAACAAGAAGATCAGGGGGGCTCGTGATGGAACCGTGGTTTGATTCGCAGGCGGCCGGGATGATCGGGGCGACCATCGGCGTCGTGCTGGGGGCGGGCTTCGGCGGCATCGGCGGCGGGCTGGGCGGGCCGCTGGCGGCGATGGGCAAGGCCAAGGGGCTGGTGCTGGGCGTCTTCGGGCTTGGGCTGGCGATCGGCGTCGGGCTCGTCCTGACCGGAATCGTCGCGCTGCTGATGGGCCAGCCGTGGCACGTGTGGTTCGTGTTCCTGATGCCCGGCGTCGTGGCGGCGGTCATCTTCGCCGGGCTGCTGCCGATGATCCGGGCGCAGTACGCCCGCGCCGAGCAGCGGAAGATGGACGCGGCGGCGATCCGCAGCGCGTGAACGCTCGGGTTTCAGCAGCGGCGCGAATATCATCGCGTGCATGACCAATTCCCAGAACGACACGTACACCTCGCCGCTCGCCAGCCGAAACGCCAGCCCCGAGATGCTCCGGATCTGGAGCCCCAGGCACAAGTTCAACACCTGGCGGCGGATCTGGCTGGCGGTGGCCGAGGCCCAGCACGAGGTGACGAAATCCTGGGACCAGCCCCTGGTCTCGCAGGAACAGCTTGATGAGCTGCGGGCGGTCGTGGAAAGAGGCATCACCGACGAGGAGATCGCCCGCGCAGCGGAGCTCGAACGCGACCTGCGCCACGACGTGATGGCCCATGTGCACTGCTTGGGGGAGCAATGCCCCAAGGCGAAGGGGATCATCCACCTGGGGTGTACGAGCCAGGATGTGGTGTGTAATGCCGAACTCGTGATGATGCGGCAGGCTCTCGGAATCATCGAAACCAAGACCGTTGGTGCCGTCAGTGCTCTCGGCGACTTCGCAGGGGAGTGGAAGGACTCGGCGACGCTCGGATTTACGCACTACCAACCTGCACAACCGACGACAGTCGGAAGGCGTGCAGCCCAATGGGGCTATGACCTTAAGCTGGTTTTTGACGAACTCAATCCCGAGCCAGTTCTGATGGACGGATGGTCCAGCCTTCGGCTCCGAGGCATGCGTGGGGCGACGGGCACACAGGCGTCGTTCCTTGCCCTGTTCGATGGGAACTCGTCGCTCGTCGAGGCGTTTTCTAAGCGAGTCGTTTGGACTCTCGACCGCATCACCGTGTCGTGTCGCCCAGAACAGGAGGCACTCACGAGCGAGACTGTTGCCCGTCATTGGGCTCGCTATGCAAAGCACCACGAGCAGAAGATCGCACGCCTGGGGGAGCTGGGCGTCCCGGAAGACTCGGAGTATCTGGCAGGCTCCAAGAAGATGCTCGAGCGAATTCGTAAAATGACGCCAGAACAGGCGTGGGACGCATACCTCGAGATGCAATCTGATGACATGGGGACCTATCTTCTCTCGGGCCAAACCTATCCACGGGTTGTTGACACGATCATCTTGTCTCGGTTTGCGTCAGTTGCTTCCGTCCTCCACAAGATCGCCACCGACATCCGCCTGCTGAGCAACCGCAAGGAGATCGACGAGCCCTTTGGCGCCAAGCAGATCGGCTCGTCGGCCATGCCCTACAAGCGCAACCCGATGAAGTGCGAGCGCATCTGCGGGCTCACGCGGTTCGTGATGAACCTGGTGGGCAACGCCTATGACACGGCCGCCACGCAGTGGCTGGAGCGCACGCTCGATGATTCGAGCAATCGGCGGCTGAGTTTGCCCGAGGCGTTCCTGGCGCTCGATGGTGCGCTCGACCTGATGCACCAGGTGGCGTCGGGGCTTGTCGTCCATGAAGCGATGGTCCGGAAGAACCTGATGGCCGAGCTGCCGTTCCTGGCGACGGAGAACATTTTGATGGAGGCCGTCAAGGCCGGGGGTGATCGGCAGGAGCTGCACGAGAAGATCCGCGTGCACGCCCAGGCGGCGGGCATGAAGGTGAAGCAGGAGGGGTTGGACAACGACCTTATCGAGCGCCTGCGTCAGGACGAGGCGTTCGCGCCGGTGCATCACCTGCTGACCGAGGACCAGCTGCTCGACCCGATGAAGTACGTCGGCCGGAGCGTGGAGCAGACCGAGCGGTTCCTCAAAGAGGTCGTCGAGCCGTTGCGCGAGCGCTACGGGGATGATCTCGAGAAACTCGGCGGCAGCGATCGCGGCGTCTGAACACTTTGGATCTTGCGCCGCCTGCACAAAATACCCAATTTTGTGATTCTGGGGTATCGCGCGTGAGTTGAACGCGCGGTTGACGCTCATGATCTGCACTCTACCAGGATCGACGTAGAACGAGATCGAGTCATGTATCCAACGCCAGGGCCGGGCCGCTCGTCGCGGTGGCCCGGGCGTTGTCATGTGGAGGGTTTCGCCGTGAATGGAACGATGATGAGGCGGGGCGGCACGCTCGGGACGATGGCCCTTCTGGGCGTGGCCGGCATGGCGCACGGGCAGTGCCCGGCGGGGTTTTACTGCGACAGGTCGTGCCCGGCGGCCCACCCGCTGGTGGTGGCGGGCACCGCGAGCGGGCTGAACGTGTCGATGAAGTGGACGGGCATCGTCGGCTCGCCCTGCGTGGACAGCCCGGCGCTGGCGTGCGAGTCGACCTTCAAGGACATGCTGTGGCGCCGGCACGAGCGCGCGACCAACTGCGTGTGGATCTCCCAGGCCAAGATCAACCTGCGTTCGGGCGCCCTGGCGTGGGGCGACCTGATGGGCTCGTACATCACGATGGCCGACGCGGACACATCGGTCGGCACGCCGGGTGACATCGACGTGGTGACGGGGGTGTGGCCAACCGCCGAGTGGGCCCAGGCGATGCTCGACGCCGACGCGGCGTGGGCGGCGATCCCCAAGGGCATCGTGGCCATCAGCGCCGATCGCCTGATCGACGGCGCGGGCACCAGCGTGGCTCGCGGCGTGGCGATCCAGGGCTCGATCGCGTTCCCCTACCTCATCATGGCCGACCCCGACAACCTGTGCCAGCGCGACGAGCGCTCACTGGCGCACGAGGTGGGCCATGTGCTGAGCCTGGGCCACACCGGCAGCGGGCTGATGCAGAGCGGCGGCAGCGGCGCCACGCTGACCGCCGGCGAGGCCAACACCGCTCGCTCCTATCTGACCGCCAACCTGGCGTCGCTCGACCCACCCATCGGCATCGAGGTCGGCCTGAGCGATCATGCCATCGACGAGGCCGGCGACGTGGGCCGGCAGATGGAGCACCTGGACGTGGTCAAGGCGGTTGCCGTCGACAACGCGCGGCTGACCGGCGAGATCATGTTCTGCTTCGCCAACGCCGCGCCGTACGAGCGCGGCGATCGGATGCAGGCCTTCCTGGCGCTCGACACCGACAACGACCGGGGCACGGGCTCGCCCATGGGCCAGTTGGCCCGGGGGATGGACTTCGACGGCGCCGACTTCGCGATCGAGATGCAACTCGACGCCGCGGGGCGGCCCATCTTGAGCCTGTACCGCTCGGTGGCGGGCGTCGCGTGGGCGTCGATCGAGTTGCTGCCCGGCCAGGCGAGCGCGACGTTCACGCCCATCAACCGCTTCGTGTGCGACCCGACGCCAGACTTCAAGGGCGAGCCCGTGCTGGCCATCGCCAGCGAGGCGGTGATGACGCTCAACAGCCTGCTCATCTCCGACGTCGGGCCGGGCGGCCGGGGCATGGCGTTCCCCAAGGGCCTGCGGTTCCAGATCGGCATGTTCGACGGTGCGGGGGGCGAGTTGATGGACATCGGCCCGCGCGAGCCGGTGACCATGACGTTCCCGAG
This sequence comes from Phycisphaerae bacterium, assembly GCA_030426395.1. Taxonomy (GTDB): domain Bacteria; phylum Planctomycetota; class Phycisphaerae; order Phycisphaerales; family UBA1924; genus JAHCJI01. The sequence continues at coordinate 6,416 of JAUHYE010000092.1, read as the reverse complement.
CCTGCCGTTCCCGCTGCTGTTCGGCCCGCGGCGCGCGATGCCCGGCGAGGTCATCCAGATCCGCGTGGAGGACATGCCGCCTCAAGTTGGTCTGAAGTGCTTCCTTGGCCCGGAGATGATCCCCCTGCCCGGCGTGTTCACCGACGGAGAGGGCACGGCCACGTTCGACCTGCCCGTGCCACGCGGCATCCCGCTGGGCGAGCTGCTGCTGACCGTGGGCGAGGACAGCCCCGAGAGCGCGATCACCGCCGACCGCGGCCTGACGATCGTGCTGTGCAACGCCGACCTCGACGGGGATGGGCGGCTGACCATCTTCGACTTCCTGACCTTCCAGAACATGTTCGTCGAGGGGCTCGAGCCGGCCGACTTCAACGGCGACGGCGTGTTCGACATCTTCGACTTCCTGGCGTTCCAGAACGCGTTCGCGGCCGGGTGCTGAATCGTTCGTGCGCGTCTCGCGCAGCGCCGCCGATGCCCGAACGGGCATCGGCGGCGTTGTCATGGCCGCATGACGCGATTGATCGCCCGCTGCGTCCGCACCGCTCTATAAAACCCCAGCACCGCGATGGCCCCGCCGGAGAACAGGAACGCAGCGCCCAGCGCGTTGGTCAGGCCGCCGTCGAAGAACTTCAGCAGCGAGCCCCCCACCACCAGCATGCCAAGGGCCGTGCGCACGTAGGCCAGGAGCGTCCGCTCGTTGGCCAGGCGGGTGCGGTCGGCGGCGAGTTTCTGGGCGATGGTGGGCTCGTGCTCGGCGGGGTCCATGCACGACTGTAGCGACGTGCTACTGCGCCTCGGGGTGGCAGTAGCACGACGCGACGGGCTGGACGTCGTTGCGGGTCCAGACCTTCGCGCGGCGGGCGTCGATGGCGGCCGTGTCCTCGCCCGCGGCGGCCATCGCCTTGCTCAGGCCCAGCAGGGCCCAGCCGTTCTCGGGGTACTTCTCGAGGTCCTCGAGGTACACGGCCTTGGCCTCCTCGTGCCTTCCCTCGGCCATGAGCAGAGCGCCCAGGGCGTGGCGGACGGGCTGCATCCAATCCGGCGGCTCGTCGTAGCTGAGCTGGTCTTCGAGCTCGACGCCGGTGCGCAGGAGCGCGAAGGCGTCATCGGCGTTGCCGGCCTTGTACGCGATCTCGCCCTTGAGCATGTGGCGGGCGACGGCCAGCACGTCGCTGGCGGCGCTGTTGCCCACGACCCAGTCCTCGGGCACCGTCGCGGCAACCTGCTCGAACGCCTCGAGTTCTTCGCGTGCCTCGCTGACCCGGCCGGTGTTGGCCAGCGCAATGCCGCGGGCGTAGTGCCACAGCGACAGGCTCAGCCGGCGGTAGTCCTCGGGCTTCTCTTCGGCCAAAATGTCCTCCCACTTGCCGAAGCGGAGCATCGCGTGGTAGACCACGGGCATGAAGCCGTCGGCGATGAACGTCCACTCCTTGAGGAAGCTCTGCGGGATGTCGCGCTCCAGCTCGCGGGCCGACGCCATGGCGGTCTCGTAGCGGCCCTCCATCATCGCGCTCCACGCGAGGAAGTGGATGTTGTGGATGAAGTACAACGCGTAGAAGTCCGGGGCCGGCGCCTTCTCGAAGTAGGCGCGGTCGGCCTTGATGGCGTTGACGTTGGCGTCGCTGGCCTCGGCCCAGCGGCCAACCCGCGCATAGATATGCGCGGGCATGTGCACCAGGTGCCCGCTGCCGGGCACGAGCGTGCGCAGGCGGTCGGCCGAGGCGATGCCACGCTCCGGCTCGTTCGAGGCTTCGACCGTGTGGATATAGAAATGGTTGGCGCCCGGATGGTTCGGGTTGATCTCCAGCACGCGCTCGAGGGTGGCGACGATCTCGAGGGTGCGGCCCTTGGGGCTCCCGTCCTTCTCCCACAAGTCCCAGGGCTGCAGGTTCATCAGGCTCTCGGCGAAGAGCGCGCCCACGTCGGCGTCATTCGGGTATTGCTTCCAGACCTTCTCCATCGCGGCGGCGTAGGCCTCGTCCAGTGGCGCGCGATCCTCGGGCACGGGCATCGCGTAGCGCTCGGCGACGGCGCGGATGAGCGCGGCTTCCACGGGCGACGCGTTCCCGATCTTGTCCATCGCGCGCTGCGCGGCGGCGTAGGCCTTCTCGCTCTGCTCCTCGCCCATCTGCGGGTTGTTGATGTGCAGGCCCAGCGCGTAGGCCTCGCCCCAGTGGGCCATGGCCAGTTCCGGGTCGATCTCGGCGGCGTGCTGGAAGGATCGGATCGCCTCGTCGTGGTTGAAGCCGTACAGCAGTTGCAGGCCCTGGTCGAACCATTGCTGGGCCTCGGCCGAGTCGGTGGTCACGGCGCGGTGGTAGCCGCCGAAGCCGTCGTACAGGGTGGGCGTGGTGATCGCCGCGGGCGAGCGCTCGACCTGGCAAGCCGGGATCGCGATCAGCGGGGCGGACAGGCACAGGCCGGCGGCCACGAGCAGCGCGGCGGCCTTCGAGCGGGGGTCGGATCGGGACATGGGGAGGCCTCCTCTTCCTTCGGTGCGCGGCCCCGCGCGGGGTGCCCGGCCCGGGATGGCCGACGCGCGGGGCTGAAGGGGATCTTGACGCGAACTCGGGCCGGGGCAACTTGACTCGGCGTGCACCCCGGCGGGGCCCGGCATGTCGCAATACCGACAGGTCGCCGCGGGATCGGGCCGGGGAGGGGCGAGGCCCGGCGTCCGGGCGTCGTGGATCGGGTTCCGAGCAGCGTGACCCAGGAGTTGGGCAGCGTGACTCAAAAGCTGGGCAACGTGACTCCGAAGCTGGGCAGCGTGGCTCAGAAGCTGGGCGTCGTGGCCCGGGCCCTGGGCATCGCGGCTCGGGAGCCGGGCATCGCGGATCACGCCGTGGGCGTCGCCACTCAGCACCCGAACGACGCCACTCAGAAGGTGAACGTCGCCATTGCGGACCCGAACGTCGTCATTCGCGCCGTGAACGTCGCCATTCGGGCCGTGAACGACGTCGTTCGGGCCGTGAACGTCGACGTTCGGGCCCCGACCATCTTGAGTTGCGCCGTGACTCACGATGGTCGGCGGCCGAATCGCGATGGCGCCGGCCCGCCCGGGCACGAAAAAACCCCCCTCGCGGGCGATGGGGGGCGATTTGTGGGGCTTCGGACGCCGTGGCGGCCGGCATGAATGGGATTTCCCTGATTTGCGCCCGTCGGGGGCGGTCCCCGGCGGCCGGGCCGGGCCTCAGCGGCGGCGCGACGCGAACGCGCCGGCCAGCCCCAGCAGGGCCAGCGTGCCGGGCGCGGGAACGATCGCGATCGAGCCCACGAGGGCCCCGCCGCCGATCTCGTCGATCTGCGTGGCCTCGCCCGTGTCGAGGTTGATCGACCAGAACGTCGAGCGGCCCAGGGCGATGTCCTGCACGGCCGCGTAGGCCGTGTTGGTCGAGCCGTCGATGTCGAAGCCGACCACGTCGGTCAGGTCGACGCCCAGCGAGCCCACCGTGTCGAGCGTGCCGGCGCTGTTGTCCTGACGCACGAGGATGTCCAGCCCCGTGTCGATGCCGTAGAGCTGCGTGGTGGTCGCGCCCGGGAACGAGTTGGTGTACGCCGAGCCCACGACGTTGGGATCAACGCCCTCGTTGACGTCGCCCGCGCGGTAGAAGAGGTCGGTCACCAGCGTGCTGCCGCCGGTGATGGGATTCAAGACAAGGTTCTGGTCGGCGTCGCTCACGACACGGATGCGGTCGATCGTGGGGTTGAAGTCGAAGCCGAAGCTCGAGCCGTCGAGGCGGTCAGCGAATCCCGAGCCGACCAGGCTCGCCGCGCCCGTGCCCGGGTTCACGGTGTACAGGTTGTTCTGGCTGCCCAGGGCGAACAGCTCGCCGGTCGCCGGGCGGAAGTCGATGCCGATGGCGCGCTCGCCGCTGGCCATGCCGCTCAGGAACGCGCCGCTCTGGATCGTGCCGGGGTTCGAGGCGTCGAACGTGACGAGCGACTGGGTATCGGTCAGGCCGTAGACCAACTGGGCCTGGGCGCTGGCGGCCAGGGCGGCGATGGCCAGGATGGACGGATAGCTGTGCGTGGAACGCATCGGTGAAACTCCTCTTCTGCTGGGGGTTCTCTCTCTTGCTTGCTCGTCACCCGTTTCGCGCGTCCGGCCGGGCGCGATGCACCCGGGTGGCGAAAAACTTCCCGGCTGGCCGTACACTCCCGCGATGCCCGGCAGTCGGCCGCTCCACCAATCCGTCGAACCCACGGCCACGCGCGGCGACGCCGGCACGCTGCTGGTGCGCATCGGCGAGGGCGACGCGTCGGCGGTGCGGCCGCTGATCGACGCCTACGGCGGGCTGGTGTGGAGCATCGTGCGGGCGCGATTCCCCGGGAGCGGGCAGCAGCGCGACGCCGAGGAGGTGGTCCAGGACGTCTTCGCGTCGATCTGGAAGGACGCGGCACGCTTCGACCCCGCCAGGGGCAGCGAGAAGACCTTCATCGCCGTGATCGCCCGGCGACGCGTCATCGATCGCCTGCGGCGGAACGGATCATCGCAGGAGTCCGCCGTCGAGGCCGATCGGTTGGATGGGCACATCGATGGCAAGCCCATGCCCGGGCTCACGAGCGACGCCGAGGAGGTCCGAAAAGCCTCCCGGGCCCTCGAAAGCCTGCCCCAACCGCAAAGAATGGTGCTGCGTTTGTTCATCGTTTCGGGACAGACCCACGAACAGATCTCCGCTGCGACCGGCGTGCCGCTGGGAACGGTGAAGAGCCACATCCGCCGTGGATTGGCCCGGGTTCGTGAAGAAGTCCAGAGCGAGGGGCGCCCATCGTCGGGCGTGGCATCGAGCGGGAAATCGCAAGGGCCGACTCCGGCACGGGGGGCCTCGTCATGAGCGAGCAGCGAACTCAGCACGACGCCGCATTCGAGCGCCCCACCGAGGACGAATGGATGGAGGCCATGGTGCTCGCGAGCATGGCCGAGGACGAGCGCATGCCCGATTCCCTGGCCGCCACGCTCGAAGCGCAGGGGCACGCAGCCATGAGCAATCGCAAGACCGAGGACAAGAACCAGCCGATCCGCATGCCCAGCCGCAAGACGCCGTGGGCCTTGCTCGGCATCGCCGCGGTCGTCATGGTCGGTGCAGGCATCGGTCTGGCCGTGCTCACCGTGCATCTCGAAGGCAAGAACTCGCGGATATCCGAGCTCGAAACCCAGCTGGCCGAGGCCACGAAGCAGGCCGAGCAGAACCAGCAGTTCCTGGCGTCGGTCCGCCAGCAACTCGAGCTGCGCACCGGCGAACTCGACGAGGCCCAGCAGGCTCTGGCCGCCGCCGACGAGGAGAGGCTGCAACTGGCCGAGCGTCTGGCCACGGCCACGAGCGACCTGGAAGAAGCCGAGCTGCGCATCGCGCGATACGAAGAACCCGTCGACCCGGCCACGCTGGCGGCCAACCGGCAGAAGCTGCTCGAGGTGCCCGGCACCGTGCGGCTGGCGTGGAGCCCGTTCGACCTACCGGATAATCCCGCCATCCAGCAGGACGTGACCGGAGACGTCGTGTGGAACGATGAACTCGAGCAGGGCTACCTGCGATTCGTCGGCCTGAAGGTGAACGACCCGACGAAGGAGCAGTACCAAGTGTGGGTCATCGACGAGCGCGGCATGGAACAGAAGGTCAGCGGCGGTGTCTTCAACGCAACGGCGCAGGGCGAGGTCATCGTGCCGATCGACCCCGCGCTCGATATCGGCCGCGTGGCGCTCTTCGCAATCACCGTTGAGGAACCCGGAGGCATCATGGTGCCCGATCTTCGCCGCCGTGTCGTGGTTGCCCCTCGCGGCGACGGGTGATGCCCCAACTGGCTTCTCCCACACGAAGCCCGTATCGTGAAACATGAGTAAGCTCCTGGGGATCGGCGTCGTCATCCTGTCTTTGCTGTGCATGCCGTGCCTCGCGCAGGACACCGATTCGACCGACAGCCCGCGATTATTTCGTGTCGCCACAACGCTCACACCACCGTTTGTGGTCGATGACGGCGAAGCCGGCCTTTCGGGAATCGACGTCGAGCTTTGGAATCGCGTTGCCGACCAATTAGGCGTCCAAACCGATTGGCAGGTCGGCTCATTGCAGGAGGCGCTAGATTCGGTCAAGAGCGGACAGGCCGACGTCGCCATCGCGGCTCTCACGATCTCCCGTGAGCGTGAAGCCACGCTCGATTTCACGCACGCGTATTACAACTCGGGACTCGGCATCGCCGTCAACAGCGAACAGGCCGGTGGGATGGGGCTCATCTCGTTCATCAAGGGCATGCTCACGCTCGCGTTCGTGCAGGCCATCGGCGCGTTGGCGCTCGTGCTGCTGATCAGCGGGCTGCTGATGTGGCTCGTCGAGCGGAAGGCGAACGCCGAAGGCATCGACGGGCTCGAGCGTCGGGGTGGGCGCGAGCGCCACGGGTCTCCGCTCCCGGATGGACACTCT
>JAUHYE010000091.1 GCA_030426395.1 Phycisphaerae bacterium | reverse complement strand
TTCGTTCCGAACCTGGAACTTCTGCTCGAACACCGCTGACAGGAGTTGGCTGTACCATGCCAAGGTCTGGGGATGTGTCGTCCGGGTTGCCCGTGCACCGAGCTCATGCTCAGCCAGGGGGAGGTTGATGCTCACGACTCCATTCTCGAAGAAGTCGACAGCATCCAGGCCGAAGATCCTCGCCACAACCGCCCCAAGCGTGACATAGAGGAAGGATCGTGTCCGCTGAGTGTGATCCTTCTCCACCAACCCCTTCTTGTTGCACCAGACAGATACTGGCAGCGGGGCATTGCCGGACACGGAGGCTCGTTTGACAAGCTCCTTCACGAGACTCTTCTGCAGCCCAGCCACATGTCCCGCGGGCTTGTGGCTCACCATTGCAATGCGCCGCCCGGCAGAAAGCTCTTGCACGGCTCCGCCCAGGGAATCGATTCCGCCTGAGAAGAGGAGGACCTTCTCGATGCCTTCTGGATTCGGGTCACCGGAGCCGAATTCCAAGTAGTTCTCTACCGCGGGGGGTTCGTCCAGTTCACAGAAGGCGAACTCGAAGTTGTCACCGGAGATGAAGTTCAACATGCGGGACAGCAGGCCAGCAACGTCTTCCTGATTCCAGAAGTCTGGGTCACGGACAGCGATCTCCATCCGAATATCTCGGTACCACAAATCGCCGTAGTCCTGGGCCTTTCGTCCGGTTCGCCTGGACAGTTGGTCAGCGACATACACCGCCGCTGCGATCTCGATAAGATCGGCTGCTCGCTTCGGCACATTGGCCGTCAGCGACTTGGAGATCTCTGAAATCTTGATAACGACATTGCTTGCAGGACCATCTGTGATGAGTTCTGTAGCCTTTAGCTCACGCCACAGCTTCCGGCGGCTAGAGAGGCCTGCGCCGTTGCACAAGAACAGATGCGGCTTGGGCGGATCAGGAGGCATCCGCTCCTCCGAGATGCGTCAGCGCATCGCCCACCTTCTCCAAAGCATGACGGACAAAGCCAGCACTCTTCCGAGGTGTGATGCCGTCTTGAAAGTTGTGCTTGGAGTACCAAGTTCCCGAGAACTCTTTGAGCACAGACGACGCGGTTCGACAATGCGCTTCCATCGCCGATAGGAATGCATTGTGCTCGGACACGTCGGCGAACCTGCGGCCCGGCCCGACGTGGTTCGAGAGCTCCTTGCTCAAGTGATAGATGAGAAATCCGCTTGCCACACGACCGAAAAAGTCTTGGGTCAGGCGAGCGAATCCTGACTGCGTGGACAGCCGACGCAATGCATCTTGAACAGCGTCCGGCCCTGTACCGAAGAGGGTATTCGCATACTCCTGACCCAGCACCGTTAGGCTTTGAGCGGCGGCCCGCTGAGCGATCTCGCTAAGGTCCGAGCGAGTTCGTGTCATGGCCAGATGGTCATCGATGGCGTACGTGAAGTTCCCGACCAAGTCGTAGATGGTGTTGGCAATAGCGGTACCATCGCCTTGGGATGGACTGAACTCCCATGCGCTGCCCGTGACCCCAAGCTCAGCCAGGCGCTCGTTGAAGCGGTCTTCATCCCGAGCTGCCTGCGTGACCTGTGTCAGCAAGTAGAACGTATGAATCAGGCCTTCATCGTTCGCAGCACGCTCGAATCCCGCAATCGCAGCGGTGAGCATCGCGTCAGCCACCTGCGCGAGCGCAGCTTGGCCCACGCCGGGCAAACCCGTCATGCCAGCACCATCGCCCAGCATGGCGACAACGCGTCTATGCGATGGCGTAACCGGTAGGCTTTCGACCTGATGGTGGCCCATAGGGAGGGTTCTCCGCTAGAGGGCCGCCAAGCTATCTCGGACACGTCGAGGTGGAGAGGCCCTATGCCGATGTCCGAAACGGCCGCCCATGTTGCCGTCCGAATACCGGACTGCATCGGCACTTAAAGTGCAGCTCATGAGTCAGAGCTATAGCCAGGATCGGGATCACCACAGAGAATCAATGCCTATGCGAAACGCTCGCTTACACGAAGTGTCCTTATCGGAACTACGGGCATCACGCACGGTCCCCGTTGGCGCAGAAGTCGGACACCGTCTTCGGACATCTTCCAGGGTCTGGCCTCTAGCATTCCGTCACTCGATCCAGCCATTCGCACTGCTCCCGATGACCAGACTCGCAGCAGGACTGGGTGAGCTGAAGATGACATCCCGCTCAGAGCGGAAGCCGTTATTCGCCGTCGATGACTATTCCTCTTCGACCGCAATGACAACATTCTGTCCCTGGGTTGACCGGGAATCAGTGTTTAAGCCTTTGCGTGACAGATTCTTGGACTTTGGTGGCCACGCCATGCTTCCCGCTGTGACGTCCAAACGCATAGCGTCACGATCTCCCGCAGATCCCGTTCCGTCACCGGATCCCGCCCCTCCGTCACAGGTGGCAGGAACAGAATCTCCTCTTGGATATCCGGGGCCAGATGAAGCAGGTTCATGATCTGCGTCATCCGCGGCTGGGTCACTCGGGCCAAGGCCGCCAAGTCGGTCTGGCTGCCCACCACCCCGTCCTGAAGCATCCGATCGAACTTGATCGCCAGGGCCATCAGGCGGGCGACTCGGGGCACCCGCCCCGGCGGAGGGAGCGGAGCGGGCTCGGTGACGATCCGCCGCCGGGTTTGGCGGACGCGGAAGTGGATGGGCCGGGTGACGGTGGTCATGCCGCCTCCTTGTTGATGCGGTCGAGAAATGCCCGGATGCTTGTCGGCCGAAAGGTCACGCTCACGCTCGACTTGACGGCGTCGTATTCCACCGCCGAGACCAGCAGCCGGATCAGCCGGGCCTGCTCACGCGGGATCAGGTTCTCCCATACGGGGTCGAAGCCCCTGAATGCCGCCTCGGCCTGCGCTTGGGTGATCGTCTCTGCGTCCAGTTCGCCGATCCGCTTCTCGACCTCGGGCAGCCGCTTGTCCCCGGCGGTGATCTGCTCATGCAGTTCTGCGATCCGCTGGGAGACATCTGTATCCGCGAGCCCTCCGGCCGCGAGCGTCTGAAGTTCGCGGTGGCAACGGTCCAGCGTCCGCTTCAGATCGGCACGCTCCGTGACTAGACCCTCGCGCTCCTCGGCGATCGTGGCGTGGGCGTCGGCCAGCACCTGCTTGAGCAAGGCTCGATCGGAGCCCAACCCGCGGATCTCGTCGACCACCACCCGCTCGATCTCCGCTGCCGGCAGCGTCCGCGACGGGCACTCGTCTGCCCCGTTCTTGATGGCGTGCGTACAACGGTAGTAGCGGTAGAACCGCGGCCCGCCCTTCTTGTCCTTCGTGAATGTGTGCGTCATTGCATACCCGCACGCCTTGCAAGTAATCAGACCACGCAGCAGGGCACCGTACTTGTTGCGGACCTCGAAGCCCCCGGTCCGGCCGTTGTAGCGCAGCAGCTTCTGCACCCGCTCGAAGACCTCCGGGTCGACGATGGCCTCGTGCACGCCGTCGTAGATCTCGCCCTTATGGGTGATTTTGCCGATGTACACGGGGTTCACGAGGTGATTGTGCAGCGTGGCCTTATTGAACGGCTTCCCGCCGATGACCTTGCCTGTCTTCTTCGTGACCCGCTTTTTGTTGGTCCACTCGCGGTGCCGCAGCTCGCGGACGACTGGCAGCAGCGACTGCTTATCCAGGTACAGATCGAACAGGGCGCGAACCCGCACCGCCTCGCGGGCGTTCACCACGAGCCGTGGGCTCGGGCCGGAGCGATCCACGTCGTAGCCCAGCACCGGCACACCGCCCGCCCACTTGCCCTTGCGCTTCTGGGCCGCGATCTTGTCCCGGATCCGTTCGCCGATGATCTCCCGCTCGAACTGGGCGAACGAGAGCAAGATGTTCAGCGTCAGACGGCCCATCGAGCTCGTCGTGTTGAACTGCTGGGTCACCGAGACGAACGACACGCCCTTGCGGTCGAACGCCTCCATGATCTTGGCGAAGTCCATCAGCGAGCGGCTGAGCCGGTCAACTTTGTAGACCACGACGCAGTCGATCTTTCCCGCCTCTATATCGCGGAGCAGATGCCCGAGCGCCGGCCGCTCGATGCTGCCACCGGAGAAGCCACCATCGTCGTACCGGTCTGGCAGGCAGACCCACCCCTCGGTCTTCTGGCTGGAGATGAAAGCCTCAGCGCTCTCGCGCTGGGCGTCGAGCGAGTTGAACTCCTGATCGAGCCCCTCGTCGCTGGACTTGCGGGTGTACACCGCACACCGCATGCGGCTGCCCGGGGCGGCGGCCTCCTTTGGCCGATCGCGTTTGCGTACCTTCATCGCGTGCTCCTGTCCTGGCCGAGCCGGAAGAACCGGAAGCCGTTGATGTGGCTCCCGGTGATGTGTTTGGCCACCCCGCTGAGCGTCTTGAACCGTTCGCCGTCGCACTCGAAGCCCTCGCCGTAGGGGAGCACCAGCACCCGGATGGTCCGGCCCTGGTATTCGCGGACGATCGCTGAGCCGGGCGGCGGGACACGCGGGTCACGCTCCGCCTCCGGGTCGAGTCCCCGCGTCACCGTGGCGGACCGCCCTGTCTGTGGCGGCGTGACAAGCGTCTTTGGGGCCATTACCCGAACCTCAGCGTCGTCCGCGAGCTCCGCGGCCCGCTTCCTCGCCCGCTCGCTGAGGTGACCCTCCTCGTTGGCCTGAAGCCGCCAGGCGATCTTGCGGATCAGGTACGTCCGGTGGCGCGTCCGCGTCTGGTAGCCGTGCAGCTCGACAAACCGCTCCACGAGCTCGTTGGTGGACATGTCTTTGAGCGAGTCGATCTCGTCCTCGATCCGTCTTGCCGTCGCATGCTTCATGCGGCCTCCTGTGGCTGGTGTCTCCATCACGCATCTCCTTCACCCGCCGGTCGGGATTTGGATAGCGTCGCCACAGTGGGGCTCGGATCGCTCGGAAGTTCAAGGCATGTCGCGGCACCTTCTTCAACTTCACGCAACGCCCGCGATGCGGCGTCCCGCTCGATGCGAACCGCACGCACGAGACCACGCGCGAGGATGCGCGAGATCTCGTCCTGCCGCTCTTCGGATGTCATCGCTTCGGGGTTGCGCCGGCTGTCGTCGCTCGCTCGTGGCATGAGTCGCTCCACGGCGACCCGCGTGCATCGCGACCTCGCCACGGGTGACCTATGACGCCGCGTAACAGCGGTGCGCGCCCGCTTCACCGCAGCGCATCTATTGGATCAATGTCGCGAGCAGCCCTTGCAGTTGATCACCCCCGTCAAACCCGCTCACCCGGTCGAACAGAGACTTCACCGCGGCGGGTGTCTCTCGGCGGGCGGCAGAGACTCCGGGGCGATTCGGGCGAAGTCGCGCCCGCCGAGCGGCCGAGCCGGTTATCCCGGCGTCCAGACCAGAGACCGCGTCACGGTTAGGGACCGTTGGCCCACCGGCCCCACGGACGCGGGAACGGGGCCCGAAGAGGCCGACACGCGCGGGTGTCTCTCACCGGCCCGGCCCAAAAACCACAAAGCCGGCTGCTTTCGCAACCGGCTTGGGAATAGCGGGGGCAGGATTTGAACCTACGACCTCCGGGTTATGAGCCCGACGAGCTACCAGACTGCTCTACCCCGCAATCTAGGTGGTCGAGAGTCTATGCCCTGTCATTGCCCGATTCCAGTTGGTTGGGCTCTGAGTCAGGAAAGGTGATCTGCCAGAAGCCCACGTCGTGCCACCGGCCGAGCTTGTAGCCCACCTGCCCGAAGTGGGCGACCTTACGGAAGCCGGCCCGCTCATGGAGGGCGGCAGAGGCCGGGTTGGGCATGGTCATACCGCCGACGACGGCGTGGAAGCCCGCGGCCCGCAGCTTGGGCAGGAGTTCGCCGTAGAGGGCCATGCCGACGCCCTTGCCCTCGAAACCGCGCTGGATGTAGATGCCCGTCTCGCAGGTGCGCTCGTAGGCCTTGCGGTCTCGCCAGACGCCGGCCTTGGCGTAGCCGGCGAAGGCGCCGTCGATTTCGGCGGCCAGCCAGGGATGGGTAGCGCTCCCCTGACGCCACATGGCCTCGAACTGGGCGTCGCTCGCCTGGTCGTAGGCGAAATGGACGGCGGTATGCTCGATGTACCAGTTGGTCAGCGCGTTGGCCGGGGCCACATCCTTTTGGGCGAAGTCACGCACGGTGATCATCCCCTGAGAGTACGCCGAGCACTACAGTGGCCCGTGAGCAACACCCCTGACACGGCCTCGAACAAACTCAACGTCCTGCTCGTCGGTGGCGGCGGGCGCGAGCACGCCCTGGCCGAGGCCATCGCCGCCTCGCCGCGCCTGGGCACGCTGTACGCCAGCCACACGGATAACCCCGGCATCGCCCGCGTCGCGACGCCCGCGGGCGTGCCCATCGACGCCGCCCAGGCGTACCGGGCCCAGTTCTTCTGCCGCGACAAGGCGATCGACCTGGTGGTCGTCGGGCCCGAGGGGCCGCTGGCGGCCGGGCTGGCCGACAAGCTCCGCGAGCAGGGCGTCGCGGTGTTCGGGCCCAACAAGGACGGCGCCCAGCTCGAGGCCGACAAGCACTGGGCCAAGGACCTGATGCGCCAGGCGGCGGTGCCGACGGCCGAGAGCCGCAGCTTCACCGATGCCGAGAAGGCCGTGGCCTACTCGGTCAGCCGCCAGCAGCCGCCGGTAATCAAGGCGACCGGCCTGGCGGCGGGCAAGGGCGTGGTGGTGCCCAGTTCGCATAAGGAAGCGGCCGACGCGATCCGGTGGATGCTCAACGACAAGGCCTTCGGCGAGGCGGGGTCGCGCGTGCTCGTGGAAGAGAAGCTCGAGGGCCCGGAGGTCTCGGTCTTCGCGCTCACCGATGGCAAGGGCGTGTACATCCTCGACTCGTGCCAGGACCACAAGCGGCTGAGGGACGGCGACGAGGGGCCCAACACCGGCGGCATGGGCGCCTTCTGCCCCAGCACGCTCATCGATGACGCCGCGATGGACCGGGTGCAGCGCGAGATCCTGCTACCGGTGATCGACTCGATGCGGCGCGAGGGCATCGACTACCGCGGCGTGATCTACGCCGGGCTCATGCTCACCAGCGCGGGGCCCAAGGTGCTCGAGTTCAACGTGCGCTTCGGCGACCCGGAGTGCCAGGTGCTGATGCCGCGGCTGGCCAGCGATGCGCTCGAGATGCTGCACGCCACGGCGACGGGCAACGTCGAGAACCTGGAACTCGCGTGGCATCCGGGTGCGGCGGTGTGCGTTGTTCTGGCCAGCGAGGGATATCCGGAGAAGCCCATCACGGGCCAGCCCATCACCGGCATCGACGAGGCCGAGGCGATGGAGAACGTCTTCGTGTACCACGCGGGGACGAAACTGGACAAGCACACGGGCGGGGTCGTCACCGCCGGCGGCCGCGTGCTGGGGGTCACGGCCCTGGGCGATACCGTCGAGGACGCCCGCGAGCGGGCCTACGCGGCGGCGGGGAAGATCCACTTCAAGGGCGTGCAGCTCCGCCGCGACATCGCCCTGTCGCGGGGGGAGGCCCCGAAGATGGCCTCCAACCGTCAAGGCTAACCCTTACCGTGCCCGGGCCCTCCCGGGGATACACTCCTTCCTCGCCCGGGCGGCAGCCTCCCCCGTTTGCACCAGAACCCGCACGCCCGGGGCAGCAAGGGAGAAAACATCATGTCACGCATCTGCACACTGCTCGGCTCGTGCGGCCGCGGTCCCGTGGTCGCCGTCGCCATCGCTTCCGCCGCCGCGTTCGGCCTGGGCCTGCTGGCCAGCACCGATGCCGGCACCCGTGGGCACACCATCCACACCGTCCAGGAGGGCAACCAGGAGGGCGGCTGGGGCGACATGGACCAGGACGCCATGATGGAGATGATGGCCCAGCTCGGCACGCCCGGCGAAGAGCACGAGCAGCTGGCGGTCATGGTCGGCTCGTGGGACACCAAGATGGAGGCCCTCAGCGCCGACATGGCGGCCTTCAACAGCACGGGCAGCGCCACCTTCGAGCCGGTGATGGACGGCCGCTTCATCAAGCAGAACTACAGCGGCTCGATGATGGGCGCCCCCATGACCGGCGTGGGCCTGAGCGGCTACAACAAGGCCTCCAAGCAGTACGAGGGCGTCTGGTACGACAGCATGAGCACCGCCCTGTACATGGTCAAGGGCGACAAGACCGACACCGGCTGGGTCTACGAGGGCGAGGAGACCGACCCGATGAGCGGCCAGAAGTTCGCCTTCCGCCACGTCATCAAGATGGACGGCAAGGACAAGTTCAGCTTCACCATGCAGTACCCCCCCGAGGTCGCCGCCCAGATGGGCGTGCAGGCCGAGGATGGGGCCAAGTGGGCCGATTGCTTCCGCATCAGCTACACCCGCAAGGGCGCGGGCGGGGCCGCAGGTGGCGGGGCCGGCAACGGCATGGGCAACAACGGCAACAGCCGCAACCGCTGACCGGGCAAGCCGGGGCGCGGGTCGTCCGAACCGGCCCCGAACGACCGAACACGATCCGAGTATCAAGCCAAACGGCCCTGGGAGCCTCCCGGGGCCGTTTTCATGCCCACACGGTCCGGAAATCACGCGTGCGCGGTCGTATGTATGCCTGGAGACATGGCATGTATTCCTGGAGACACGACGTGTATGCCTGGAAACATGGCATGTATGCCTGGCGACACGACGTGTATGCCTGGAGACATGGCATGTATGCCTGGCGACATGACGTGTATGCCTGGAGACATGGCATGTATGCCGTTACACATGGCATGTATGCCTGTCCACATGGCGTGCATGCCTGGACACATGACGTTGCATGCCTGGACGCGTGGCCCGGATCCCGGTCCAGATCCCGCGTCCCGCCCGACGAACCACCGGCTTAGGATGCCCACGGCTGAACCACGCCACCCCCCAACCTCCCCACCGACCGGCGCCCCCTCCCCCCACCCTGCGCCCCATTAGGAACCTCGAAGAGGACCCCCCACCATGCACCAGACCCGTCCCACCACGCCCCTCCTGCTCGCCCTGGCCGGCCTGGCGGCCACCGCCATCCTGAGCGCCTGCACCATCGACCAGCCCGACCGGGCGTCGTACCACGGGCCGCTGGCGGCCGCGGCCAGGGGCGGGCTGCCGCTCATGCGCTGGGAGGAGGCCTACCGGGACGGCTTCGCGCCCTGGCAGGTGCTCGACTATCCGCAGGCCCCCACCGAGGACGTGAGCGACGAGCTGCACGGCGTCACCGTCGCCGACCCGTACCGCTACATGGAGGATCCCGACGACCCGCGCCTGGAAGCCTGGGCCAGGGAGCAGGACGAGCTGTTCGGCGACATCATGGCCAACGCCACCAGCCGTGAGGCGTACGCCGAGCGCCTGACGGCGCTGTACGACTACCCGCGCTACGGCACGCCCACCGAGCGCGGCGGGCGGTACTTCTTTTCGTACAACGACGGCCTGCAGAACCAGAGCGTGCTGCGTGTCTCGAACAGCGAGAAGGGCGATGGCGTGGGGGGGCGTGTGCTGATCGATCCGAATACCTGGAGCGACGGCGGCACCGTGAGCATGGCCGGCTGGACGCCCAGCGAGGACGGCAGCATGCTGGCCTACCTGGTGCAGACCGGCGGCAGCGACTGGCGCACCATCAAGGTGATGGACGTGGCGACCGGCGAGGACCTTGGCGTCGAGATCGAGGAGGCCAAGTTCACCGGCGGCGTGACCTGGGCCAAGGACGGAAGCGGCTTCTACTACAGCCGCTACCCCGAGAAGCCCGAGGGCAGCGCCGAACTCACGAGCCTCAACGAGAACCAGAAGGTGTACTTCCACAGGCTCGACCTGAACGAAGAAGACGGCGCGGAGGGCGAGATCACCTGGGAGGACGAGCTGGTCTGGGAGACGCCCGACCATCCGAATCGTGGCTGGGGCGCGAGCCTGACCGACGATGGGCGTTTCCTGATCCTCTACGGCAGCGAGACGACCGCGCCGCAGAACCTCCTGTACGTCAAGGACCTGACGGGCGCGACGCCCGGGGCCAGCGACTTCCGGCCGATCATCGACGAGTTCCGGGCCCGCTACAGCGTGCTGGGCAGCGTGGGCGTGCAGGCGGGCTCGCAAGAGGGCCACAGCCCCGCGCGGCTGATCGTCTACACCACCGACGAGGCGCCCTTCGGCCGCATCATCTCGATCGACCCGGCCAACCCCGGCCGCGAGAACTGGATCGAGGTCGTGCCCGAGGGCGACATCGCGATGCAGAGCGCCTCGATGGTCGGCGGGCACATCATCACCGAGGCGCTGCGCGACGTCCTGCCCGAGGTGAACGTGTACACGCCCCAGGGCGAGTTCGTGCGCACCGTCGAGCTGCCCGGCGTGGGCAGCGTGGGCGGCTTCGGCGGCCGCCAGAGCGACGAGTACACCTACTACGGCTTCAGCAGCTTCGCCCAGCCCAGCACGACCTACCGCTACGACGTGGCCAGCGGCGTGAGCACGGTGTTCCGCGAAAGTGAAGTCGACTTCGACGCCGAGCCCTACGAGACCATCCAGGTCTTCTACCCCTCGGCCGACGGCACCGAGATCCCTATGTTCATCACCAAGCGCAAAGACGCGGTGCTGGACGGGTCGAGCAAGCTGTTGCTGTACGGCTACGGCGGCTTCGGCATCCCCATCACGCCGGGCTTCAGCAGCAGCCGGGCGGCCTGGCTGGAGCGCGGGCACATGTACGCCGTGGCGAACCTCAGGGGAGGCAGCGAGTACGGCCTGCCATGGCGCGAGGCCGGCAGCCGCCTCGAGAAGCAGAACACCTTCGACGACTTCATCGCCGCCGCCGAGTACCTGCAGGCCGAGGGGTACTGCTCGCCAGAGACCACCGCGATTACCGGCACGAGCAACGGCGGCCTGCTGACGGGCGCGTGCCTGACGCAGCGGCCCGAGCTGTTCGGCGCCGCCATCCCGCGCGTGGGCGTGCTGGACATGCTCCGCTTCCACCTGTTCAGCGCCGGCCGCTTCTGGGTGAGCGACTACGGCAGCGCCGAGGACCCCGCGCAGTTCGAGGTGCTCTACGGCTACAGCCCCTACCACAACGTGCGCAAGGGCGTGAGCTACCCACCCACGCTCGTGGTGACGGCGTACCGCGACGACCGGGTCGTCCCGATGCACAGCTTCAAGTTCACCGCGGCGCTGCAGGAGTCGACCGGCTCGCCAGACCCGATCCTGATCAGGATCGAGCGCGACGCCGGCCACGGCGCGGGCACGAGCACGGCCAAGCAGATCGAGGGCGTGGCCGACGAGTGGGCGTTCCTGGAGATGGTGCTGAAGTAAGCCGTTCGCTACTTCGATTCGTCGGCGTCGTCGGCGGCAGGCTCGGGGAACGTCGTCGGCGCGACGGCGGGCTTGCGCCCGCCGATAGTGATGCCCAGCGGCACGACCTGCTGGGCCATGACGTCGGCCAGCGTCATCGAGCCGAGCGTCTGCTCGGCGTTGGCGGCCACGGCGTCGATGGCCTTGTGCAGCGGGCACAACTCGTGCGCGTGCTCGGGCAGGTTGAGCGGGCAGGCCCGGATGCGCTGGATGGGCTCGATGGCCTGGACGACGTCGAGCAGCGTGATCTGTTCGGGCTCGCGTGAGAGCGCGAAGCCGCCCGAGGGCCCCCGCTGGCTGGTGGCCAGCCCGCCCTCGACCAGCAATTGCAAGACGCGCGAGGCGTAGCGGACCGGGGTCTTGGTGGCCTCGGCCACGCGGCTGGCGATCTGCACGTCGCCCCGGCTTTCACTGAGAAAGACCGCCGCCCGCAGCGCGTACTCCGTGGTCATCGAGAACATCGAGCGGGCCTCCTTCGGGCGGTCCGTCAGCGGGTGCTGGCCGGCTTCGGGTCGGTCTGTTATAGCATCGGCGATGACTAAGAGCGAGTTTTGCATAAAAATATAGATTTATATCTTGATTCCGTCGATGGAGCGTGGAATGCTGTAGGGCAGTTCTGATTCCGGTTTGACAGCAGATGCCCGCCCGCGACAGCGTGGGTTTTCAGGGAGATCCCGATATGTCCGAGCCGATGCTTCGTTCCCCCTCACCCTCTGAGGCCGGCTCGGATTCGCCGGTCCCGGGCGGTTCCCATTCTCCCTCGGGAGCCGCCCGGGACCCGGTGTATGGGAACGAGCCAAACCCGGTGTCTCGGCTGGATCGGTTCAGCTACGACGACGCCATCGTTCGGATGTTCTTCTGGGCAACCCTGGCCTGGGGCATCGTGGCGATGCTGGTTGGCGTGATCCTCGCGTTCCAGTTGGCGGCACCCGAATTGAACTTCTTGCCGCAGATCGCCTTCGGGCGGCTGCGTCCCCTGCACACAAACGCGGCGATCTTCGCCTTCGCGGGCAACGCGATCTTCGCGGCGGTGTACTACTCGACCCAGCGGCTGTGCAAGGCCCGGATGTGGAGCGACACCCTCAGCCGCCTGCACTTCTGGGGCTGGCAGGCGATCATCGTGTCGGCGGCGCTCACGCTGCCGTTTGGTGTCACCCAGGCCAAGGAGTACGCCGAGCTCGAGTGGCCCATCGACCTGGCCATCGCGGTGGTGTGGGTTGGGTTCTTCGGCGTCAACTTCTTCATGACGCTTGTGCACTGTCGCCAGCGGCATCTGTACGTCGCGCTGTGGTTCTACATCGCCACGATCGTGACCGTCGCGGTGCTGCATGTGTTCAACAACCTGTGGATCCCGGTGGGTGTGTACCAATTGTTCACGACCGGCAAGATCTCGAGCCCGGACATCGCGCTGAAGAGCTACCCGCTCTATGCGGGTGTGCAGGACGCCTTCATGCAGTGGTGGTACGGTCACAACGCGGTGGCATTCTTCCTGACCACGCCGTTCCTCGGCCTGATGTACTACTTCCTGCCCAAAGCGGCCGAGCGTCCGGTGTTCAGCTATAAGCTCAGCATCGTGCACTTCTGGAGCCTGGTGTTCATCTACATCTGGGCCGGCCCCCACCACCTGCACTACACATCGCTACCCGAGTGGGCCAGCAGCCTGGGCATGATCTTCAGCGTGATGCTGTGGATGCCGAGTTGGGGCGGCGGGCTCAACGGCCTGCTGACGCTGCGTGGCGCGTGGCACAAGGTGACCACCGACCCGGTGCTGAAGTTCTTCGTCGTCGGCATCACGTTCTACATGATGTCGACCTTCGAGGGGCCCATGCTGAGCGTCAAGACCGTGAACAGCCTGAGCCACTACACCGACTGGACCATCGCCCACGTGCATAGCGGCACGCTGGGCTGGAACGGGTTCATGATCTTCGGCATGGCCTACTGGCTGGCGCCACGGATCTTCCAGACCAAGGGGCTGTACAGCGTCAAGATGGCAAGCGCGCACTTCTGGGTGAGCACCATCGGCATCGCGCTCTACGTGCTTTCGATGTACGCCGCGGGCGTGACACAGGGCCTGATGTGGCGAGCCTTCGACAGCAATGGCCAGCTCATGTACGGCGAGTTCATCGAGACGGTGACGTCGCTCGAGTGGCTGTACTGGATTCGCGGCATCGGCGGTGTGATGTACCTGGGCGGCATGGTCCTGGGTGTGCTCAATCTCTTCCAAACCTGGCGCATGCGGCCCGAGAAGTACGAGGTCGTGGTGCACGAGGCCGCCCCGCTCGCTCCATTGAACGAGCACTACGAGCGGACCGCCAGCCGCCTGACGGCTAACGTCGAACTCGGACATGTTGCCGACCGCTGGCTGCAGGGCGCGTGGCACCGACGATTGGAAGGTCGTCCGATCAAGTTCACAATCTGGGTCGTGATCGCGGTGGCCGTCGCGTCGCTGTTCGAGATCATCCCCACGTTCCTGATCAAGAGCAACG